>JAIEDW010000211.1 GCA_029067805.1 Lachnospiraceae bacterium | reverse complement strand
CCGAAAAAGCCAAGCGGCACGGAAATCACAAGCGCACACGGGCACGAGATAACAAGGAAAATACACGCTCTATGGATCCACTCGCTCCATCCTCCGCCCAATACAAGCGGCGGCAGGATCGCCAGAATGACCGCGGCAATCGTAACTACAGGCGTATAATATTTCGCAAACTTTGTGATAAAATTCTCCGCTTTTGCTTTTTTCGAACTTGCGTTCTCAATCAACTCCAATATTTTTGATACGGTCGAATCGTCAAATTCTTTCGTTGTGCGCACCTTTAAGGTACCGCTTCCGTTGACGCATCCACTGATGATCTCGTCACCCTCCACAGCCCTTCTGGGTACCGATTCTCCTGTGAGCGCCGCCGTGTCGATCAGCGACTCTCCTTCTATAATGATGCCGTCAAGCGGAACACGCTCGCCGGGCTTGATCACGATAATACTGCCCACTTCCACGTCGTCCGGATCCACCTGTGTGAGCGTTCCGTTTTCCTCAATGTTTGCGTACTCGGGACAGATATCCATCATGTCGGAAATGGACTGGCGCGATTTGCCCACAGCGTAGCTTTGAAAAAGCTCACCCACCTGATAAAAGAGCATTACTGCTGCCGCTTCCGAAAAATCCTGTGCGCCGAACGCGCCGAACGTTGCAATCATCATCAGAAAATTTTCGTCAAAAATCTGTCCGTGTCTGATGTTTCTTGCCGCCTTTAAGATAATGTCATATCCGATGATCAGATACGGCACAGCAAACAGTGCAAATTCTATCCATATATTCTCCGGCAGTACGCCCATTTGTTCACAGACCATTAACGCCGCCAATAGCACAAATGCAATGATGATGCGCATCAGCATCTTTTTTTGTTTTTTGGTCATACCGTTTTTCCTCCTCACGTTCAACCGATATTAAAAAGCCCTAAGCCCATATGATATTGGCTTAGAGCTTATCGGTTTACATCAAAATCTTGCAATCCGGCTCTACTTTTGCGCAGACTGACTTTACTTCCTCCATAATGGCATCAAACTTGTCGTCCGCTGCCTCAATCGTCATCTTCTGCGCCAAAAAGCTTACCGATGCGTCGCTCACGCCGTCGATCTTTTTGATCGCCTCTTCCATTTTTGCCGCGCAATTTGCGCAATCCAAATCTTCCAGTTTAAATTTCTTTTTCATATTGTTTCATTCCTTTCTTATTTTTTCCGTATTCAATCTTCCTCGACATGATCACGCCCCTGTGCAATGATGCTGCGCACATGATCATCGGCAAGCGAATAAAAAATCGACTTTCCCTCGCGCCTGTTTGTCACAAGCTTTGACTGCTTTAATACTTTAAGCTGGTGGGAAATTGCCGACTGCGTCATGTTTAAAATTTCCGCAAGGTCGCAGACACAGACCTCCGACTCAAACAGCACAAACAGGATTTTCAGTCTGGTAGAGTCCCCAAAAATCTTGAACAAATCCGACAAATCGGAAATCTCCTCCTCCTTGGGCATCTTCTCGTTTACCTTCTGTAAAAGCTCGTTATGTACAACATGCTCCTCACAGCACTCTACTTCATAC
>JAIEDW010000210.1 GCA_029067805.1 Lachnospiraceae bacterium | reverse complement strand
CTACTTCAAGGGTTTCTGTAACTGCAATGTCAAGCATCTTTTGTGCTTCATTTTTTCGCAGCTGGTTCAGGTTCATAAGGTTATCACGGTGCTCCCTTTCAACCTCGTCAAGCAGCATTATTTCAACGTCCCGTGAAGCGGTCTCGTGTGCCTTTGCGTGATTATCAATATAAGAACGTTCTGCCGCCATTGCCGCAGATGCCTTTATTCTTTCCAGCTCTTCATTCCAGGCCTGTTCCATTTCAGCACGTTTCCGTGCTATCTGTTCTTCCAGTGCATCCTTTTTTTCTTCTTTCTGTGTTTCAAAAAGCTTGTACATCTTATAGAAATTTGTGGATGAATTGTGATAATCTACCTTATTCGCTATATCTTCCGCATTATCTGTCATAAGGGAAAGATAACGCTGACGGGATTTGAGCAGGTTATTGTGATGCAGTCTTCATTAGCATTTTTGATCATCTGTGTCACATAGGAATCAAGCCATTCGTCTTCCCGGTCTTCAATCATCGGAACATAACCATTCTCTCCAATGATACGTACATCAAAAGGTTCTGCAGATATTTCAAGGTCAAGGTCACCTGCATGGAAAAGACGTTCTACTGCCTTGGTAATGTCCGTGTCAGTGATCTCCTGTACAGATAAAGCTTTCTCCTGACTGTCTGCATCCTTAGATTCTTCCGAAACATCCTCTATAAAAGAAGTCCCGCAAAACGGGCAGATCTCATCTGCAGAATCAACATAATTATTACAGACCGGACATTGAAAATCATTCTCATCATCAAAATCCAATTCATTCATATCAATATTTACATTTTCCCAAAGATTTTCCGCGCCTGTCTCCTGTGCGTTTTCAAAAGTCTCCTCATAATCCATTTCTTCATATTTCTTTTGGTTCGTTCCTGTCGCAGGATTCTGCACATTGGACTCATCAGAAACTTCATCTCCGAACAAAACATCATCGGATGAAGCAGCATCCGCCACAGACTGTTCCTCCATATCAGCCATGCCAATGGCATCTGATACCCTGACAGCTCCCCTGCTTATATCATAAAACCACTCATAAGAAACTCTTTCCGGCAATTCTTTAAAGAGCATATTGCCGTTCTGGTCAATAGCGCAGATTGTTGGTATGAACTGGCCAAACTGCTCCTTATCAGAGATAAAACGGAACTCAGAAAGGGATTCCAATGTTCTGTCAGTCGGAATAATGATAAACTTATCTGCAGCAATCCCTTCTGCACTTACATACGCCTCAATATTTCCGCAGTTTATACATTCAATAAACTGCCCTTTGTCAAAATTTACCCGTGCAGTCCTCTTGTTCAGACCACCGATTGTATTCACATCAAGAGTGACCACTACATACCGTTTATTCCCATCTGCATCTGGCGGAAGCTCAAAGGCAGGATTTGCCCTGATAATATCGAGAGCCGCCCCTGGTACGGATTCACTTAAAACACTTCCAAGTGACTCCGTTGGCCGTTTTGCCGCCGTAAACTGCCCATCCTGTTCCTTTTTCTTATTATCTTTATCCTGTTTTTTAAACTTTAAAAATGCCATTTTCGTATGTACCGCCTTTCCTAATTATAAATAGCATTCACACAAATCCGCGCTGCAGACCTAAGCTGCGTCTTGTTCGAAAAAGCCATTTCGCCGGAAATCCCGACATTAATTTCAATTGCATCCGGATTCTGATTGATACATTTAGCCACTTTAGCAACCACCTGTTCCTCAAATTTTGCAACAGCAGAGCGCGCCCCGCCCTGATCCGGGTCCCTGTCCAGATTATCCTTAACAATAAACTCTGGTATCTTGTTTGACATATTAAGCTTCTTGTTATGTTTCTTTGATACTTCATTTATAAGATTGTCCATCTTATTCCCTATGATACGCATCTTGGTATCTTCGGAAAGCGGCTGGAATGGAACAATACAGTCAATCCGTCCCAAAAGTTCCGGTGGAAACTTATTATCTGCAGTTGTCGTTGAAATGGATTCTTTAATGAGCTTGATATATTGGATAAGCCCTTCACTTTCTGCCTCTTCTCTGCCCTGGGCATCAGCGCTCTCAATACCATCGCCAGAAATGTCATTTGTGAATGCTGCAAGATTTTTATATATTTCAGAACCTGCATTTGTGGTAATGATGATATAACAGTTGGTAAAGACCACCTGCCTTCCGTTTTCGTCGGAAAGCCGTCCGTCATCAATGACCTGGAGCAGCTCCCTTGTAACTTCAGCGGAAGCTTTTTCAATCTCGTCAAGCAGTACGATGGAAAATGGTCTCTCCCATATCCTTGCTGAAATCTCTTTTCTAAAATGCTCAACTGATTCCGGCCTTGCGTATTCCGACATGTCAAATCTTATGAAATGCCGGTTGCTTGACTGGTTCTGATCACCGCTATCCGTGCCGTCACCAAACAGGATTTTCGCAAGCTGTTTTGCCATTTCTGTCTTACCTACGCCTGTAGAACCAGTAAAGAGAAATGTGCTCATTGGTTTCGACTTGTCATTCAGGTCTGCCACTGCTATATGCAGGCGGTTTGAAATGGATAATGTAGCATAAGATTGCGCATAAACATGCTCGTCAAGATATCTCTTTATTTTGGTCGCATCAACCTTAAATGCTATATTTACCCCTTCGGACTGCTGTATAACATCCGCAAGGAGCTTTACATCCAGCCTGCATTTCGTGGCATTATGCCATCCGACCATTGCATCAAGGATACGGATTGATTTTCTTGGCTGGCTGCTCGATGGTATATATCTGTTTGTGTACTCATAAATCATCTCATAAAGAGAGTTATTATATTGATGACTTGCAACCCCATACTGCTTTGCCATCCCCTTCAGGATTGCAACCACCATTTCCTTTCCCGGCTGACTGAGGTTGAGTCTTTGAAAACGCTCCACAAGCGGCTGGTTAGGTAAGATATACTGACGAAATTCGTCAAATGTAGTTGCCGCGATCACTTTCACCCCCCTGGTTCCTGAATCTGCAAGCAGGGGTTTCATCGCCTCTACTGCCGGCGCAGAAAGCTGTACGATCTGGTGGAACTCATCTATAAAAAGAACCAGTTCCCTGTTTGTAATACGCTTAAAAACATCTACCTCCCCAAAAAGCTGTGTTAAACTATTTCCCAAGGTGATTGGATTAAAATCTGCGATCATTTTGGCAAGGTTTATTTCAAGATAGCTCCTGTCTGTATCTTTTGCCATAACTCCCTGTACAAGCATTGTCTTACCCGACCCCGCCTCTCCAATAAGACATGCATTACATAATTCTGGTGCGGACAATATTGCCGCAAGCCTGAGCATCTCATGTTCGCGGCCTATTATCTTTCTTGGCGAATGCTTGACAGGATTCGTATATTTCATAAGATATGGACATTTTTTCTTTAGATCATCTGAAAGCCAGTCCGTATATCCATCCCACTCAACTGGATATGTATTCATTTCCATCTATGTGTATTCCTCTCTAAAATCTTTGAAAACAAGTATACTATGTCCGCTCATTCATCTTCCGGGCCATCCAGATCACTCCGCTCATACCAGTAATCATCAATTTCTTCCATATCTTTTTCTGGATCTTCAAGTTCCGGTAATGAAAAACACTGCATACTCTCCCAGTCAATTTCATATTCATCGTCATAATATCTGCCAAAGATCATCTTCCTATAGTACTTTAGCCATTCAAATTGATACATATAAAGTCTGGAGATATCATCAAGCCCCTGTTCAATGCGTTCTGCAAGTGTCAGTTCCCTCTCCCACGTTACACAGGCAGGAACCGGTATGATCTCGTCGCTCAAATGATAAGGATCATTTTGGTAATCATAATTTTGCGACATTTTATCATGTAGTGCTTTCTTTATATCATCCTCTGTGCTATCGTCGGGAACGGTTACTGTAACAGGCATATACATGGTCTTATAACACGTAAATATATATTTGTATAAACCTTGATCTATATCGTTAACAGGGGATTTCTCTGCAAGATCGTCTTTTGCCTTAATCTTTTCCTCTGAATTATTTAAAAAACCTTCTTCATCCTTACATCTAAAAAGTTCCTTGATACAATGGTCTTGCCTACAGGCAGGGTCACTGTAAAAAAACATTGTCCCAAAACAAGTCATACTGCCTTTCTTTAAACACTCGGCATTCCATTTTGACATTCGGTGCATTGAAACCAGTAATTCGTTCCTTACCCTGTCCTTATCTGATTCAATCTGCTTTTTCGTATAGTACCCCGAAACTTGTCCTTCCACTTTACGGCTGCAGAGCCATGTTACCCTCATACTGCTGTTCCTCCCTAAAACTTATACTCAATCTCATCATTCTTTCTTTTTTCCTCATCCTGCCATTTCATAATATTTTGTGACAGGTTCAGGTAAACAGCCTCACACATCTGCAGATGCGTATTTCTGCTAAGCATGATCGTGCTGCGCTGTTTTATTTCGTTTGCCGGATGCTGCACCGGCTCAATCAAACGACCGGCATTCATGTCCTTATATGTCCTGCGCATTAATTGCATGTCGTCTGCTTCATATTTATCTTTCATCTGCGACTGTCCTGTACCATCAAGGTAATCACAGGCGGCATCATACGCCCTGATACGTTTTTCTGTTATACGTATATACGCATCCCGCACAGAATCGGAAAATTCAAGCGGCCTGTTGAAATCACATTTTAATACATGCAGATCTAACCCTTTTACATCCTCAAATTCGTATTTTGGACGGTATCTGATATGCGGGGAACCATCATCATATAATGTCAGCACAAGCTGCGAATTATCAAGCCTGGACTGAAATTCCGCATAATCTGTCCCATATCTGTTCTTACTTTGCCTGATGCGTTCTGCAAATATTTCCGGCTCCTCAACAATATACCGGCCGCCATACACATCATATTTTTCTCTTCCATACCCTTCCGCTTCCTCTGCATCCATCTCACGAACCGAATCATCATCGTACAGAAGCATCATGGAATGAAGCCGGCGGGCCCGCTGTGAAAGCTCAATATACTCTAATACCATCCGATCCACAGGCACGTCTACTTTTACAAAATGTGCATATTTCCCCACAAGCATGCTCTGGTATTCCTGCTCAACCTTAAAATAGTTGTATAACATGTATGAATCATCACTAACATTGCCATTCCGACGTTCTATCTCATAATCCCTGATATACCCTCCAAAACGATCGGCCTCATTTTTATGACGGTTATAGCGCTCCTTATATGTACGGACGCGGTATACAAAATCCTGCAGGTCATTTTTGAATGAGGGATGCAGTATTTCCTGCGCTGCAAGATTCTGTACAGGCGTTGCATCTTGTACTGTCATAGGAGATTCACGAAAAATTCCATATACATCATTCATTCCCTCTTTTATGACAGCTTCCCGCCCATTTTTTATAATCTTTTCTTTCTGCTTATCATCAAGATGCTCTTCCTTCTGACGCATATCTGCATATTGCAGGATTGTCTGCATTGTATCTTCAAATCCTGAACCATCCTGCAGTAACATATGCTCAACATATGCACGGCACAGCTTGTCAGCCTGTTCCATTTCTTTTTTACCACTTCCGGCATACCAGAATTTCCTGTCATCAGGCAGGGCAGTCATTATCTGCTGTGGCGTCCCATAAAGCTGCATATTCCTATAAATAAACTGATTACAATTAAGCATTCTGTTGGAATTATCGAGCCGGACACTGGATGCCATAAAATGCACCTCGCTTGCATCGACAAGTGCTGTATCAATGCCATGCCGTATCTTATTTTTGGTAGATGCAGATATTTTGCCACGCTGGGTGCCGTCATCTGTTATATTCCCAATGCCCATATCTACCATGGCAAGATGACAGTGGATATGTTCTGTATCAACCTGGATCGTACCAACATAGTGCAGGTCATCATAATCCTCTGATGCCCTTTCCATTCCGCATGAAATTGCATAACGAAGCTTCATCTGGTCGATATTGCCTTTATAATCACCCCTGTAACGCAATTTAAAACCATCTGGGATAATACCATACTTCCGTAAATATTCCTCGTCAAAAGAAATGATCGTTTTCATAACTGTTTTTCCATTATGGAATGCATCCTGTATTTCCTTTGATGACAATAAAAGGTCTTTATAGGAAAGACTCAGCTCATGCTCATTAAAGGCCACACCGCCACACTTTTGTGTCTTATAAAAAGCCCTGTCCAGATCATATTCGGAAACTGCTTTTTCAGTAATT
>JAIEDW010000021.1 GCA_029067805.1 Lachnospiraceae bacterium | reverse complement strand
ACATAAAAACGACAATGCTATCGTTTTTATAAAATTAAGGACAGGAGATGAATATTATGCCAAAAGTTAAAGATGAATATCTGGAAAATAAAAGAAACCAAATTTTAGATGCTGCATTTGCAGTATGTAAGCGAAAGCCAGCCTATGATGTTTCGATGACAGACATTGTAACAGAAACAGGCATGAGTCAAGGGGGAGTATATAAATATTTCAATAATATTGATTTAGTGCTTGCGGCGCTCATTGATAAAGCAAATTTACAGGGAAACTACATTGATCAGATAGATGAAATTATGAAATCCGGCAATTCTCCGGATACTATTTTGCACAATTTGTTTTTGGTTTCTGAACAGTATTTTTCTGAGATGTTGATAAGTTATAATAAAATGCTTTTTGAACTTAGTACATTTTTTGTTTATAACCCGGAGAGAAGAGAACGAATTAACAGGAATGTGACCACTTCATCAACTTTTGAGTATTTAACAAAGTGCGCATCAGAAATTATTATAACAGGAGCAGAGAATGGATATTTTATGCCTGTTATGCCGATAGAAGATGTCATGGCTTTTATCATAGCTTCTTTTGATGGCATTATACGGGATGTAACTCTTTCTAAATGTTATTTGGGAAAGAGTATGTTGGAATCAGGTGTTGATTTTAATGAGAAAAACTTAATCCACTGTTTATATATTAGCACCATGTCTTTGTTGGGAAAAAGTGATGAAATGAGGTAGCTTATGAAAAAAATAGTGTTGGCATTTATAATAATTGTATGGGTAGCATTGATGGGTATTTCAGTTCATGGTGCACAGGCAGCTGAGATGATGGCTAAGAGTTATGATATCAATGGCTACTCCATTGCTTACTATGAAAACAATAAAATTGTATTTCAGAATTATGGCGATGGAATCAGTGAAAAGTCTGTATTTGAACTTGCTTCCAATGGTAAGGTCATCAGCGCCTATATCGCTTTAAAGCTAGTCGATGAGGGAAAACTCAATCTCGAAGATAAAATTGCCTCTTTCTTAGATAGCAGTCTGATTACCGATGATGAAAGAATATGCGATATAACTTTGAAACAATTGTTATGCCATACAGCAGGTTTTTCCCCTTCTTTTGAATTGGGCATTGACAAGAAAATATATTCAGATCCCGGTGAAAAATTTTGTTATTCCGGAGTTGGATATATTTATTTACAAAATGTAATTGAAAATGTCAGTGGCATGACGATAGAACAGGCAGCGCAATATTATGTCTTTGAGCCTTTGGGGATGAATAACAGTACTTTTGAACATATTAAAACAGTTACTCCTTATATGACGCTATCTTCGGTTGTGATATATATATTCGCTGTTTTTATTATTGTCTTTATTGTACTTTTATTGCTTACTTTCATATTCGGGAAGTTAACAAAGTTCAGATTTTTTACTTATAGAAGCAGTCTGCCTGTTTGTTTCGTTATGGCAGGCATTGTGAACACATTGTTTCTTATGTTTGTCTTTGTATCGAAAGTAGTGGTTATTTTTTTGATATGTTTTGCAGTTATAGGAGTATCCTTATTACTTGCTCGGAGGAATGCTAAAATTTTTTATGCCAGCATACCAATCGTGATAATTTTCATTATGGTTTTAGGTTTTACAATTCCGGTTAGCATACCGGTTACAAATGATATCGTGGCAAAAACGCCAAATTGTGCATACACTTTAAAATCTACAAGCGAAGATATGGCAATATTCTGCAAGGAATTATTGAAGCAATATGATAGTGATGATGGAGCTGTAAAAGATATGTTTTCTGATGCTGTCAATATTGATCCCGCCAATAGCTGGGGTCTTGGCATTGCAATAGAATACGAAAGCAAAGGAGAAACTTATTGGCACTCCGGCATCAATCCCGGTTTCCAAAGTCTTTTTGTGTTATATCCTTTACAGGATAAATATGTGCTAGTTCTCACAAATAGTGACAATGGACTGTCATTTGCGAAAGAAATAGCAAAAGCTTTTTTAGAAATTGATGGATGTTGGGACATTAAAAGGTAAAAATGGGAATATCCTTTTAATATAAATGTACATATAAAGCGTGTTGAACACTAGCAAGAGCACACGGATTAACTGCATTTTGACAATTTTTAGTCATTGTTTTTCGTACGGATTTTCATAATCCGGACAAAGATATGTTTCACTCCATGTCATCATTGCCTGCAAAACAGGGAGAAAACTTTCGCCTAATGGGGTTAAAGAATACTCCACTTTAGGTGGGATTTCCTGATAAATCTCTCTATGCAGGAAACCGTCGTTTTCCAATTCCCGAAGCTGTTTTGTCAGCGTAGATTGCGTGATTCCGTCAAGTCGGCGCATCAGCTCGCCAAATCGTTGGACCTTGTAAAACGAAACATACCACAGAATTAGAATCTTCCATTTTCCCCCAATTACAGATTGCAGCTTGCTCATAGGTACACAGCGGGCAATCACATCAGATTTGTTAAATTTATTCTCAGCCATAATTCACGTTTTCCTTTCTCGTATTCTTGGAAACGCCTTTAGTATATTGCGTTGGCAAGGAAAAATCAAGATACTGTCAAATAAAATACATGGTATCAAAAATCATACTACTACTAAAAAAAGACAGTACTTGTTTCCACAAAAGTATCGGAGTATTTTAATGGAAAAGCAGATAATTGCAAAACCAAAATGAGATAAGGAGAGATGAGTATGCATTACACAGGAACAATATGGCGTCCACCCTATGAGGCAGCGTCATTACTATTGGAAGTTACGGCAGGCTGTACACATCATCAATGTAAATTCTGCACTCTTTATGCAGATATTCCATTTGCATTTCGAATGTCACCGTTGGAGGACATTGAGGCGGATTTAGCGGAGGCAAAGGAAGCATACCGCCGGTTTCCTCATCATAATGTATCGCGCGTTTTTCTAACAGGTGCAAATCCTTTTGTATTAAAATTTGACCGATTGATGGAGATTGCCAATCTGATTCATGATTATTTTCCGAAGGTGGTAACCATCGGCAGCTTCGCGAGAGTGACGGATATTACCCTGAAATCGGATGAAGAGCTTGCTGCGCTGTACAAGGCAGGGTATGACGGATTGACAATCGGTATGGAAACAGCAGATGATGAGGCGCTTCGGTTCATGAACAAAGGATATCTGGCAAGTGATATCGTAGAACAGTGTAAGCGGTTGGATCAGGCGGGGATACACTATAGTTTCTTTTATCTGACAGGCATATCCGGTGCGGGACGCGGAGAGATTGGCGCGAAAGCAACCGCGGATATATGTAATCAGCTTCACCCCGTTCGAATCGGGGCAAATATGTTGACAATTTATCCGGATTCTGCATTATATCAGGAAATGCGGCAAGAGAACTGGAAGGAGGAGAGTGAAATTGAGAAGTATCGGGAGATTCGAACGTTAGTAGAGAATCTGAAAGTTTCTACAGTTTTTGCGGCGTTAGGCGCATCTAACGCATTTCAAATACAAAGCGTTCTGCCAAAGGAAAAAGGGAAATTG
>JAIEDW010000209.1 GCA_029067805.1 Lachnospiraceae bacterium | reverse complement strand
GTAAAGACAGAGCAGGATCACACGGGTGTGGAGAACGGTACGGTTCTTACCTACTATGCGGCGGAAACAGGAATGTACAAGCTCTATACAATGACCGAGAAACTGGTTGTTGCAAGAGTGACAGTAGAGAAACCGCAAAAGGTTTCCGTTTCCGGTACGGTGACAGCTCCGGCGGATATTCCGGATGGATATAAGCTTGTGTTTACAAGCAGAGAGTCCGGTCTGGTAACGACGGCGCCTGTGCAGAACGGAATCTACACGGCTGACCTGTGCGAGCAGTATACATATGATGTTTCGCTTGAGGGCGCAAACGCGTATGTGATTAACAGCGCACGTGAACTGACTCTTGCAAAAGGTGCAGGTGCGACCGGATTTGACGTGAATGTCAAAGCGGTTGATCTTGTGACGATGAAAGGTCATATTAAAGGACTCGGTACGTCGGAGCTTGAAAAACTTGCGCTGGTATTTGCGTCAGACCAAATTTACAAGCCGGAAATCACTATCAACGGAAACGAGTACACACTTTCGCTTGAGAGGGGTGTAAAATATGACATTCATGTCGGAATGGTGAATGACTATGCGCTTAAGATTAGGAGCATTTCGGCAACAGCAGATGGTACAAAGGATCTTGTATTTGAGGAAAAGCCTGTTTATAAAGTAACGATTGTGTCGGAGGGCGCAACGAAAAATGAGCTTTCTGCAGCGGAGTTTGTCTTCACAAACTTGAATGAAGAAGGATACGTTTATACATTCACGGGCACGGATGCGATCCGGTTAAGAGACGGCGTTTACAAGGTAGAAGTAGGAAACACATCTTATACACAAAAGCTTACGTCAAACTTGACCATTGCGGGCAAGGGCGAAACAAAGAAAATCAGCTTTGCGAAAGATGCGGAAGAAGAAAAGGCAGCATACAGACCTGTTCTTACGGTTGGAAAGAAGAACGGCGAATTCAAGAACATCAACGACGCTCTGATCGCGGTTTATCAAATGGACAGACCGAACAACGAACGCGTTACAATCTCGATCGAGCCGGGCAATTATGAAGAAATGCTTGTGATTGGGCTTCCGAACATCACACTCAAGAACGCGAGCGATACGCCGAGCCTTCAGACGTTAAATAAGGGCGTTGATATCGATAAGAACGCTGTGCGTATCACTTCTTATTACGGACACGGCTACAACTATTACAGTATGGACGAGAACGGACGCTGGAGCGAGCGCGTGCTTGCGGTCAGCACGGAGAACGGATGTGCAACCTACGATAATAAAAATCAGCTGTGGAATGCGACAGTGGCTGTAGAGGCAGACGGCTTCCAGGCAGAGGGCATCATCTTTGAGAATTCTTTTAATCAGTATATTTCGCAGAAAGAGGCAAACGATACGGTTATTGCCTTGAGCGATGCGCCGAAGGGCGAGAAGGACACGCCGAGAGTTTCCATGAAAGCGGGCAGCACGGCAGTGCAGAACAAGCCGATGGTAGAGCGAGCGTCTGCGCTTGGCATTAACAACGGCTACAAGGAGATTTATTTTGACAACTGTAAATTCATCGGAAGACAGGATACGCTGTTTGGCGGCAACGGTTCGACGGCTGCTTTCTATAACTGTTCGATTTACGGTGCGGTAGACTATATCTACGGCGGCATGACGGCAGTGTTTGCAAAGTGCGACCTTGTGTTTAACACGAGCGAAGATGCAAATGATACAGGCTATGTCACAGCGGCGCAACAGAACAAAGGCGACAGAGGTTATCTGATGTACAACTGTACAATCACTTCGACGACTCCGGGCGTTGACACGGCATCGGTAAAAACCTCAAAACCGGGTCTTTTCGGAAGACCGTGGAAAGCTGACACGAGTGAAGTGTTGTTCTATAAGACCATCATAGAGTCGACGGATTTCAACGGCGTAAGCGAGCCGCTTATTCAGGACAAGGGCTGGATCAACACGTTGAGCGGAGAGTCACCGCTGATGCAGGAATACGCATCGAAAGATGCGACAGGAGCCGCATTGGATACAAGCGCGCGCGTAGGCTGGGCGGCAGTACTCAGCGCAAATGCGGACGCAAGTGTGACGCTTGTGGATGGCACAAAGGTAAATAATGACAATATTGTGGCAGCATTTCTGGGCGAATGGGATCCGTTTGCCGGGAAGGATATGAGTGTTGCGGAGTAAATAAAGTAGGCCCCCTCACGCTTAATAGGTGAGGGGGCTGTTAAAATTGCACATTATTCATTAAATAAGTATGAATGCGTTCCTGTTCTGTATAATTCTGAAAATTCTTCATTTTGGCAGTATATTAATATCTTTTTCATGTATACATCCATTATAGAATTGAATCTGAGTTCATAATTATTATACGAGTTAATTTACTATCTCGTTTCTCCTTTTTCTATGAATGAATTGATTTATAACAAAATTTATTTATTATTTTCCATAAATTTTAAAATAGTATTTGCGGACTCTTCCCATCCTTTTTCATCAAACATCATATCGTGACATAATCCTTTTAATATCATTGCTTTGGTATCATAGAAAGCAGCCGTTTTATTTAATGAATTTGTTGGAAAGTAAGCGTCTTTATCAGATCCTATTACCAAAACTGGAATGTTAATATTTTTATTGAGTTTAAATCTACACAGTCCAAACATAGCTTTTATTGATTCCCTACATAATGATATCTTGCAGTATTCGAGAATCTCATTACTGATTTTTGTTTTGCATCTTCCTCCATTTTTAACCGCGAAGAAATTAGATTTGGGCAGAAATAGCTTCTTTCCAAATAATGTTGTAGGACTAGTACGTAAACCTTTTAACGAAAATGAAGTCGCTAAAATTCCTTTTATCCCCATTCCTTCTGCTGTAACTGGAGCTAATAATACGGAGCCTTTTACCTTATAATTAAAATCACTAATATATTTTTCAACAATGGCTCCACCCATAGAGTGTCCAATAATAAAAGGTTTTGAATATGGAATGTTGATTTTAGGATTATCATGATTATTTTCAATGTAGTCAATGCATCGTATTACATCTATTATGTAATCTGATAATCCAGCACCTTTTATGTCATTTTTATCATTATCGCCATGTCCTCTTAAATTTATAGCAAAACATGCATACCCTTTTTTAGTAAAAAAATCTACAAAATATTCCCAACACCATGCACCATGAGAGACCCCATGTACAAACACAAGAATGCCTTTTAATGTTGTTTCAGATTTGTAATAGCGCATTTCTAATTTGGGCTCCCCAACAACTTCCACAAGTTCAAATTTCTTAATTTTCATGATAGTCTCCTTTCCATATTAGATATTGATTATTTATATAGAATATATCGGATATTTTTTATTTTATAGTAAGGTCATTTAAGCAAAAAGCAATTGCAAATATTGAGCTGCGGGATGCGCTTAGGAGTATTTTGGAGCGAGTGACAAAATAAGAGAAGAACCCCTGTCTGTGCATAGGTGCAGACGGGATTTTTCTGTCCAATAAGACGACGCGCAAAACGTGTCAGCGTTTTGTTTCTATAAAAAAGCCTTGTTTTTGATGAGCGATCTGTGGTATACTACTTAAGCGTAATTCTGATACGCAATGGTCAGAGTCTTCTGATGATTTATTCATGGCATATCGCCGTAAATTCACACAAAATTAATTTAAATTCTAATGAAAATCAATTGAAACAGACAAAAGGAGAAGCTATAATGAAAGTAATATCACTAAAGTATGATTTTTGTATTAAGGAAATCATGGAAAACGAAATTGTGAGGAAGCATTTTATCGGCGATGTGTTGGGGATTCCGCTTGTTGATATCAAGTCCGTGCGGATGATGAATCCGTTTTTATGGAAACGCTATAAAAAGCAGAAGCAGGGAATTTTAGACATACAACTGGAACTGAACGATGATACAAAGATTAATATTGAAATACAGCTAAAGCAAATGCTTAACTGGAAAAAGAGGACTGTTTTCTACCTCGCAAAAATGCTGACCGCAGACTTGAGGCGTGGGGAAGACTATGAAAAAGCCAAGAAATGCGTCGCGATATCGATATTGGATTATAATATTGATGAACGTAAGGCGTACCACAATGTATATACACTGCGTGATCAATACGGAAATGAATATACGGATGTAATAGAATTACATACGATAGAATTGAAGAAGAGACCAAGCAAAGAACAGCCAAGCCCGCTTGACGAGTGGCACAGTTTGTTTAACGCGGAAACAGAGGAGGATTTGGATATGATAAGATCCGAAACAAAGAATTTGGGAATTATCGAAGCAATCAAAGAATTAAAAGACATCAGCATTACAGACCGCATACGACTGGAGCGCGAGTATCGTCTCAAGGCAAAACGGGATCGTAAGGCTGAGGATGATTTTGTTTTTGAGCAGGGCAGAATAGCGGAACGAGAAGCGGGCATGAAATCTCTGATTAATTCCATGCACAGTATTAACGCCACCAATGAGCAAATTATAAATGCACTTATGACAGAATACAAGCTTAGCCATGAAGAAGCATTGGAAAGGCTGAATTTTTAAAGATAGGATATTGAAAAAACAGGAACTATATCGAAATAACAGAAGAAATCCCGATTGTACAGTTGTACAGACGGGATTTTCCTTATTAAATTTCCTCCCGATATATTGAAAAAATCGGGAACTTTTGCTAATATTAAAATACTGAATTATTATATAAAAATAATAAATTATTAAATTTATGTAAACTTGCGGACGACTTAAATTTTGCGTGTTTCAATAATTCAAAACAAGGAAGGGAGATGCATATGAACAGGTTCGGAAAAGGTTTTAAAAACAGATTCTTAGCGATGGCATTGGCGGGTGCGATGGTAATGTCAAGTGTGGCATCATCGGGAATGCCTGTTTTTGCTGCGCAAACAACGGACGTTGGATCGGCGGGAACCGGGACATCGTGGGATGAAACGAAAGACGGTTCGGAGGAAGCTGCCGAGGACGAAGAGGTAAAGCAGAGAGATACCGAAGAAAACGAAACGAAACAACAGGAAAACAAAAAGACGGAAACGGAGTCGGGAACAACCGCAAAGAAAGAATCCACGGCGCCAAAAGAAGATGTTGCTACGGAAGCTGAGGAAACGGAAGATTTGGAAACAGATTCGGAAGATACCGAGGAAGCGCAGACGGATGTAGTGGAGAATAAAGCAACGCCAAAAACCGCTACATACAGCGCAACATATGGGGATGACGAAAAACTTGTAAAGTATAATCTGGAAGGCTTTGCTGGCTACTATGGCGTCACGGGCGGCGGACTCCTGAAGGCAGGGGAGAATGACAATTATTATAAAGCAACTAATGAGAAAGAGTTTCTGGATGCAATTCTTGCTGCAAGAAACGCAAACGGTAAGCAGGTAGTAATCGAGATTACAAGAGATATGAATCTTGGAAACAAAGAACTTGATGCGCAGAGTGGTATAACATTTTCTGACTACAGCAAAATTATAAGCGCTGACATTGAGCCTCTTCTGCATCCGACTCTTATGGATACCGGTGTGTCGAAGTTATTGGTGCAGGAGACAAAAAATCTGACAATATTTTCACAAAACGGTTCATCAATTAAGCATTGTGGCATTCTTATTAAAAAGTCTGAGAATATTATGATCAGGAATATAGCGTTTGATGAGCTTTGGGAGTGGGACGAGGATACAAGCGGCGCTTATGACAGAAATGACTGGGATTATATGTGTGTACAGGACAGCGACGGAGTCTGGATTGATCACTGTACATTTTATAAGGCATATGACGGCGTAGTTGATGTAAAATTTGATAAAAATACGAAAGAAGGTCCCACATCACATGTGACAATTTCGTGGTGCCGTTTTCTGCCTTCCAGTGAAGGGGATACATTCTTTAATGAGATGATGGATTACCTTGATGCCCACAAGGATGATACAGACGATAAAGGTAACAAAATACTCGCATATTATAATGAACTTCTTACAGAAGGTTATACAAAAGACAAAATATGGAAATACGCATACGGTCAAAAGAAAACATCTCTGTTGGGACAGGGTGATACTCTGACAAACGCAAGGGGCATAAAGGCTACATATGCAAATGATTATTATCTTAATTCCATGGACAGAATGCCAAGACTGCGTTGGGGTACGGCTCACGAATATAATTGCGTATTGGATGCGCAGCAGCTTTACGACTGGAAAAGTGATAAGCTTTTAAGTAAGAAAATTACTACAAATGGCGCGTTGTCAGTA
>JAIEDW010000208.1 GCA_029067805.1 Lachnospiraceae bacterium | reverse complement strand
TTGAAGTACCACCAACAACATACTCATCCAAACGAGGGGGTGCCTACAGCAAACAGTATACATCACTAACAGTATTTACAACTACTTTAAAACCTTAAGGCTCGGATTATTTCTATCCGATGTGCACCGGAACCACCTGATGGCCATCATGGTTTCCGTTTTCCTCCGTGGATACCGGAGGAAAATGGTGGATTTGGCAGGGTGATTTTGTACAAATTTCAATATTTGCTCATTTATAGGTTAATATTGATGACGATAAACAATATGACAAATGGGAAATTGTGAGGAGATGTTATTGTATGAATATGTATGACCAGTATGATGCGCGTATTGCTTGTATTATGTCCAAGATAGAGAAGCTTCGGGGTAGAAAAAAGAGGTTTGGACAGGGGAATTTTGAGCCGGTATGGGAGCCGCCCCTGACAGAAGGGGAAGTTGCAGCTTTCGAGACGGATAAAGGTATCCGCCTGCCAGAGGACTATCGACGTTTCATTACTGCTTATGCCAGTGCCGGGAAACAGCCATTTGGTGAATTGTATCCGCTTAGTCAAACAGAAGGTGTAGCTGAGAAACCTGTAGTTGAGAAATCCTTTCCATATACATTGGACTCAATTCTCTATTTTCTTTATATGACAGAAGAGGAAATGGACTATTTTTGGGATGAAGACACACCCTTTACTGCGAATCATGGACTGCTGACACTGTGTCATGAAGGAGATGGAATGTACAGTGTTTTGGTGGTCAACAGCGAAGACACAGATACTTATGGCACAGTTTGGTACTTTGACTTGGCGAATGATTTTGGGATTGTTCCCATGTATGACAGGGAAACAGGAAAACCTTTTCATTTTCTGGATTGGTTAGAATATTGGGTAGACCGGACAATGTCTTTAGATCAGGATGGATACTTTGGCTATGTCGAAACAGTACGACTTCCAGAACCGCCGAATCGTCCTGATATTATGGGACGGAAAATGGGATGGATAGAGTAAACAAGGGTATTTCTATCACCAACCTGAGCAATTTACTTAATGCACAATCAGAATTTTCTTCTTTTTTGAAAATTCACCACTTGACAATGTGGCAAAGACCTGCAATACGGCGAAGACTTTTTTCAGAGATATGACTTGTATCTGCCTGCTGATAAGAGCAAAGAAAACTATCCGTTTATATTCTTTGTTCATGGAGGAGGCTTTACCGGCGGCGATAAATCTCTCACCGAAGCGGTGCGCTACGGTGAGTATCCTGCATCCAAAGGTTATGTAGTAGCTTCCGCAAACTATCGACTTGCGGCGGAGGACAACAACGCAGTATTAATGATATGTATGAGGATTTAATGACCGCTGTAGATGTAAGTGTCAGAAAAGCAGATGAACTCGGCTACCATTTGAACGAATTAGCGATACAAATCGAGATTTGAGGGGAAAGAAATGAATAAATTATTCAAAGATATAAGGCATAGCGATATTGAAGCAGTGCGGGCAGCAATATCAAAAAATGGTAGCGTTGTAAATGAGTTTTACAATGCAAAAGCACCTAAAAAGGATATAGGGCAATCGCCATTACAGGTAGCGATTAAATGCGGAGAATTTGAAATTATAGAGTTGTTGCTTGAAAAGGGTGCCGACCCCGATTTCATGGAAGATCCTGCACTTGTTCCGCCTCATAGTGTTTGCATGTCTGTCCTGCATGATGCCAAATATGGTGCAGATAAGGAAGAAGGGTTTAATCAAGACTTCTGGGGAGTATCAAATAAAGTTTATTTCTTTGAGGAAAAAATGTATGGAATGGATAATACCGACATAAGGGAACCTATTCGAATTGTTCTTAAAGAATATTTCGACTAAATATTTAGCTTTATTGCACAAATCGGGATTTGATGGTGAGGTGATTGTCATAGGAAGTAATATTGAGTATGTACAACTGTTTATGGAGTACGAATCTGATGATATGCCCATGGTATTTTTTTATGAAATTGATTTGAATGATGAACGCTTTGCACTTAGAGCGATAGAAGTTTTTGTGGACAGGACAGTAAAACTTATTGATGATTTATACTATGATGTTATAGAAGCGTGTCCAATCCCAACCGTTGATGAATTTAACGCAAAGATTTGGGGAGAAGGCTTTTATGCAATGATTATTTCTAAAGAAGAATTTGATAAAATATGGATTACTAAAATTTATACTGGAAGTTTGACTGTTTCCTAAATTCACGTTTGTCCAAGCAACAATTACCACAATCACAACTGAATAGATAACCC
>JAIEDW010000207.1 GCA_029067805.1 Lachnospiraceae bacterium | reverse complement strand
AAATTTTCGTTAAAAATAATACAGGACTTGATAATTTTTCAAAGATGTACGATAATGAATGATAGCTTTAACTGTTAATCATTATTATAAGAAATAAATTCAGGAGGATTTTATCATGGCAGAAGTAACAAAGGATATGACAATCGGCGAGATTTTACGGACAAACCCTGATGTCGCTCCCATTCTTATGAATGCGGGTATGCATTGTCTTGGATGCCCTTCCGCACAGGGCGAGACATTAGAGGAGGCTGCAATGGTGCACGGACTCGACGCAGACGCACTGATGTCTGAGATTGCGAAGCTTTCGTAAACGGACTTCGAAATATTTTGCAAGTCGATTTATGAAACTGGTAAAAATGAAGGGAAACTGCCACGCCAGCCCCTTCATTTTTTAATTATTAAATAATGAAACATTTCTCCGATTCCAAATAAAAAAGCCTAATGCCACAAAATTTCATAGCATTAGGCCTTATTATTTTCCTAAAAAGCGAAATCAGAATAACCTGTTAAACACACTATATTTTCGCCAACACCTGCACTGCATTATCCTTGATCACCGCATCGAAATGCTCCTCCATATACGCCTCGCTTGCAGATGCAAACTTCTCGGGGCTTCCATACTCGGAGAGCATGTTACAAATCTTGTTGAATTCCTCGGGCGTGTGCTTTGACTGCGCAACAACAAGGACGTAGTTGGATTGCTTTTCGTTTTTATATAAGGAATTTCTGCCCTCATAATGTCCGTCAAGCACATGTGCAAGGCGTGTCACCTGATTCAGACTGTCAAACGCATAAATGCGTGTAAGGTCAATTCCCTCTATCGCCTTAGCTGTGCTGCTTTCCTTGTTTTTGCCGCTCCTTCTGCCCGCCTGTTTGCCCAAATCGGAAAGTGTATCCATCGTATTTGCAATCGTTTCCGCGATTGAGCCGTCGTGAATCTTTCGAAACAGGTCAAGCACATCATCCGCACCGTCGGAAATACTCTGAAGCACTCCCGAAAGCGTGTCATCATATTCCTCATCTTCGTCATCGGTCGCGGAAGGCGCAAACTTCGCAAAACGCGTGTCAAGCTCCTCGGGATCTTCCACCTTTGTGATCACAAGGACAATACACTCAGAATTGAGCGGAATCGCTTCAATCATAAGGGGAATGTCGTCCGCGTCAAATCCAAATTCATATGACGCCTGCTGCATCATGTCCCGAAAAAGGTTTTTTGCCCTCTCCGTGCCGTATGCAAGCTCGCTTATTTTTAATTCACGCTCCGCTAAATCTGCTTTTGTCAGTGTGCAGCGGATCTGATGGTCATTTACTTTCTCAATCTTCATAATATATTCACACCCTCACTAAACATAAGAATAGTTAGACTTAATTTTCTACCACCTATATTAATGTGTAAAAAAGCCTAAGTCAATAGGATACAAAACTGTTTTTAATTTTTTTATAATCTTCTTTTTGATTATATCGAATAAAATGTCAAAATAACATACGTTATTAGGTGAATTTCATATTAATTTTTACATTTCGGGCGAATTATTACATTTCGCTCTGCATAATTTTTTATTTTATGCTAATAATTTACTTATAAGATGCAACTGCGGCAAAACCGTACAGGAAAGGAGCGTTTTAACCGCCGAAAAATGTTGTAATACATGAAATCTATTTGCAAACGCTGATGTTCAAGCTGATTTTTATTCATTGTCTTATTAGCTTGTGCGGATTAGCGAAAAATATTTTGCCAAATACTAAAAGTATTTTTTCAAAATACTTTGTACGTTTACAATCCTTAATAATTGCCACGCAATTATTGTACTTAATGACAATTATACATCATTTTTTCGACAATAGGTACCTGTTTCAGTCATCTTTTTTAAAATTTTTTGGTTTCTTGCATTTATATATCACGAAATACTTTTGGACTTTGGCAGCAAAATCGATAAGGCCCCTCTTTATCGTCATATCTCAATGCATCTATATAATAGCATATGCATCTGAAAAATGATAGTAACTAAAATATTCCATTTTTCAATTTGAAAATTTTTGCATGAAATTTAGTTACTGTTTAATTAGGAATTAGCAAAGTAAACAATAGATGAATATGTTAAAGTCTTAAAATCAAAAAATCAAAAAACTTCAACAATTTTTGTGTACGAAACAGCAATCATTTGCTATAATGAGAACGATTGGAGGTATCCGAATGAAAAAAAGGATTATTACGATACTTGTGCCGATCGTTCTCATTATTATTGTGATTGCGGCGGCAGTTGGAGTGAAACTGATGGAGCGGTTTTCTTACTCGAAAGAACAGGCAGATTTGAACGAGTATTTCGGCATTACGCAAGAAAATGATATGGCAATTATTTTACAGGACGAAATTTTGGAGGATATAGCAAAATTTACCAATGGCACCTGTTACTTTCAGTTATCTACCGTAGAGCAATATTTTACAGATCGATTTTATGTAAATACTGATGAACAAGTGCTGCTCTTCACGACCGATACTGATGTCATTCGGGTAAATATCGGCGAAGCCAGCAATACAATGTATGTTTCCGATGTGCCGCAGAGTCTTGGTTCAACGGACCCGAATTATATGGCGGCATTCTATGACGGCGACGTACTTTATATCAGCGCGGAATATCTGAAAAACTTTGTTAATTTTGAATATTTCGGTTTTGCCGAACCGAATCATGTACAGGTCTATACCCAATGGGACGAATACACCTACGCAAGTCTTTCCAAAAAGACGGCCATACGCTATCAGGGCGGTATTAAAAGTCCGATTTTACAAGAACTTCCGGCAAATGCCCAGGTGACTGTCCTCGAGGAAATGGAAAACTGGTCTAAGGTAAAAACGGAAAGCTCGATCATCGGGTATGTGGAAAATAAATTTTTAACAGACAAGACCGTATCAGAGCGGATCTGCAGTACGAATTTTCAGGAAATTATTTTCCATAATGTCCAGAAAGACGGCAAAATCAATCTTGCGTTCCATCAAGTGTTTGAAAATGTTGACGGCAATTATCTTGCCAATGCATTAAGTTCGACCAAGTCAGTCAATGTCGTCTGTCCGACGTGGTTTCGGTTAAACGATAACAGCGGAAACTTTACAAGCCTTGCAAATGCTTCTTATGTCTCCAAGGCACATGAACTTGGCGTTGAGGTCTGGGCACTTGTGACGGACGTGGACAGCCAGAGCCTGTATGATGTAACCATTGATTTTAACGAACTTTTATCGTCGTCCGAAAACCGCAAGACCCTCATAAACGGTCTTATGGGACAAGTTGACACTTACGAACTTGACGGACTGAACATTGATTTTGAAAAGGTAAAAAATCCGGCGGGAACACATTTTGTACAGTTTTTGCGTGAGCTTTCCATCGAAACAAGAAAGCGCGGCGTGGTTCTCTCCGTTGATAACTTTGTGCCAAGTGAATATACGGCGCATTACAATAGAAAAGAACAAGGAATTGTAGCTGACTATGTAATCATTATGGGATATGATGAGTTTTATGTCGGCGGCGGCGCGGCGGGTCCCAACGCATCCATCAAATTTGTGGAGGACGGCATCATAAACACAAAGGAGGTCGTTCCCGCAGACAAGATTATCAATGCGATCCCATTCTATACGCGAATCTGGGAATCGGGTCCGAACGGTCTTACAGCATCCACGCTTGCAATGTCGGCAGAGCAGTCATGGATTGCTCAAACAGGCGTTTCCCCTACATGGCTTGACGAGTATTGTCAAAACTATGCAGAATATCAGTCGGGTGATACATTATATCAGTGCTGGCTTGAGGACGTTGACTCAATCCGCGTGAAGCTGCAAGTGATGCAGACGCAAGAAATAAAAGGCGTTGCGAGCTGGAAACTCGGACTGGAAACCAACGCTGTCTGGGATGTGATCGCGGAATATATGATGCAGTAATAGTCACAATTTCCTATAAGATCAAATAAAAAATGGGGCTTGATGCCCCATTTTTTATTTGATTTTTTCCATTATTAATCACCAAAACTGATGCCAAGCATCTTAGCTTCTTCGATAATCGTAGACTTCGGATCGACAGTCTTAAGCTTTCCGGCAACTTCCTCAAGAGGTACCTTTACAACTTCTCTGTTGCGGTATCCTACCATGAAGCCGTACTCACCTTTCAGAATCAGTCTTCCCGCTTCCGCGCCTAAACGGCTTGCAAAAACGCGGTCATAAGAGTCAGGGCTGCCGCCTCGCTGTGTATGCCCCGGAACTGTGACACGCACTTCCATACCGCTTTTCTTTGTAATCTTCTCCGCAATCTCGTAAGAAACGCTCGGATATTTATAATCCGCCATATACTTTTTAAATTCTTTCTTCGAGAGCGCTGCAACTTCTTTCGAAATAGCACCTTCCGCCACTGCAAGAATGGTGAAACGGCTTCCACCTTTTGCACGCAGATTAATTGCCTCAATGATCTTATCAAGATCATACGGAATCTCGGGAATAAGAATAATATCCGCACCGCCCGCCATACCGGCATTTAAAGTCAGATAACCTACTTTATGTCCCATCACCTCGACGATAAATACTCTTCCGTGCGATGCCGCGGTCGTGTGAATCTGATCAATACACTGTGTCGCAATATCAACAGCACTTTGGAAACCAAAAGTCATGTCGGTTCCCCAAAGATCGTTATCAATCGTCTTGGGAAGTGTTACCACATTCAGTCCTTCCTCACGGAGCAGATTTGCTGTTTTATGTGTACCGTTTCCGCCAAGCACAACAAGGCAGTCAAGACTCAGTTTATGATAATTGTGCTTCATTGCCTCAACCTTGTCCAGTCCATTCTCGTCGGGATCGCGCATCGTCTTAAACGGCATACGGGAACTGCCGAGGATGGTTCCTCCCTTTGTCAGTATTCCCGAAAAGTCTGAACCCCCAAGCATTCTGTACTTTCCGTAAATAAGTCCCTTGTAGCCATCGATAAAGCCAAATAACTCTATCTGTTCACCTGAGTTAAACAACGTCTTTGCCACACCGCGCATCGCTGCGTTCAAAGCCTGACAGTCACCGCCGCTTGTCAACATACCTATTCTAATCATCCAAAATCCCTCCGTTCCTGTATAATTTGCAAATTTCTGAAGCACAAAATACATCTATGCGCCTTTTCTTATTATAATCCTTTTTTGAGATTCGAACAACTTTTTATGCTGTGTTTTTTATATTTTTGTATAAATTTAACAAAAGAGTTTGTTTTACTCTTACGGAATCAGTATTAGAAATTGTTTCCGCTGTTGTCTGACGAGAAACCGTTAAATCCACCCGCATTCTGCATATATCCGATTTGCGCCACGCGGTGTAAGTTCTTCTGATCCTTTGAAATCGAAATAACAGTCGGTATTGCTCCGATTACGACAAATAGCATCTGCTGTGCAAAGCTTGCGATGTAATCGCCCTTCATATCAAATTCCTCTACAAACGCCGGCAGTGCCCTAAACCATTCAAAAACACTTAAATCCACATAGTCTCTCAGCTCACTTGCAAGACTGATTGACCAGTCCAGTCGATTGCCGAAATACGTCATGGCGATCATAATGATACAGGAAATAACAATCCCGACTGCTGTAAGTTTTCCGCCAAGCTTATCAAATCCCTTCAGAGTACAATATCCCATAACAATTCCCGAAATTACCGCCACATAACCAAGCTGTCCCAAAATTACGATACATGCCACACCAATCAGCGAACCTACAATAGCTCCGATAATGCCGCCGATAATGTTAACGCTCTTGCGGTCGCGTTCCTGTGCCTTTACTTCGTTCTCGCTCTTTGCCCTTGCCGCACAATCCGCGCAAAGGTGAAGACGCGCGTCCTTAAGCATAAAACCTACTGTCTGCGTAGATGCACCGCACGTCTGACAACACGGCGTAAAGTTTCTTTCACGCAAAAATGCTGTCAATGCGTCAAGAATATATTGAACATTCTCACGAACCTTCTCCTGTTTATTGCTGTTGTTCTTTGCCACTACCGTAATTAAGCTGTCCTTCTGCGTCATTGCCGCAGCAGGTGCCACGCTCTTTTTGAAAAGTGAGATCTCATCTTTCCCAAGCGTCACATTTGCACTTCTTGCCGCAGTTGTGATGGTAAAAAGATACGGATATCTCTGGTCCGTAGCATAAATCAAGATCTCATACCCGTTTCTTGTACCGTAAATGGTATTGGTAAACCCATCATATGTAAATCCGATGGCTGCCGCAAGACTTGCATAGTTGTCTGTAATTTTACTCATTGTTCTCCCTCCATATGTAAAATTGACCTATTTGCACATGTTCTGACAAGAAAATCAAGCAAACCCGTGTGCATAAACATTTGTTACAAATTGTCTGAACTTGTTGTTTATGATATCATAAAACGCCCGCAAAAACAACTGTTATAATTTTATTCCCGCAAGCAATGAAGTATGTGCCGTGCCTTCACAGTTACTGTTTACTCCGTTCCAGTAGCGGGGTTGTTGACTTGCGAAGTATTGCGTTTCGAGATATAATAATCGAAAAGGAATTTTGAATCGGAGGAGGAATGCTTTTATGCGAAAATTTTTGGAAGAATTTAAAACGTTTATCAGCAAGGGAAATGTGATGGATATGGCAGTCGGTATCATTATCGGCGGCGCATTCACGAGCATTGTGTCTTCTCTTGTAAACGATATCATCAATCCGCTGCTGGGTCTGTTTGGCGGTATGAATTTCGATCAGCTTGCATGGAATATTACAGGTGATGTGACGCTTTACTACGGAAAGTTTATTACGGCTGTCGTTAATTTCCTAATTATGGCATTCATCGTGTTTCTTCTCGTTAAGGTGATGAACTCTGCCACTTCCAAATTCCAGAAAAAGGAAGCGCCCAAGGCGCCTACCACAAAAAAATGCCCTTACTGTAAATCCGAGATCGCAATCGAAGCAACGAAATGTCCGCATTGCACTTCGGAGCTTGAACAGTAATGTTGCGAATATGCGTTCTTTATATAAAGTAAAAATAAGAGCAGATTTTTCTGCTCCCTATCTTGAAAAATTCTTTATTGTGAATGGGTGGAGGTGGATTCGAACCACCGAAGCATTAAGCAGCAGATTTACAGTCTGTCCCCTTTGGCCACTCGGGAATCCACCCATGTGTTGACTTGAAAGTATTGCCAATACGCAATTCTTTCTGTAACGAAAAAACTATATCACATATTTGTCGAAACCGCAAGTGCTATTTTTATATTTTGCGAATTTCGGGAATCGGAGGCATTTATGCAGTCCTTTTTTGACGAGAGGGTTGAATTTGCAATTAAACAGATCTGGATCGACACGCATTCGGGCAAACTTCAAGAGGCGCTTGCGGCGCTGCGGGAAGCCGCCAACATGGGCGACGGTGACGCGTTTTATTTTCTTGGACGCTGCTATCTGGGGCGAAGCTTTGCCGACCCTGTACTGGGACTGCCCGACGATCAGAAATTTGCCTTTGAATGTTTTGATAAAAGTTTAGAGCTTGAGAGCGCCGTCGGAATGTTTGCGACGATGCATCTCGACGATTATGAGCCTTCACAGGGCACTTTTATTCATCCGCCCTATAAGTCAAAAAAAGAAATCTGGGACAAAGTTCTTTCGATGGCAGAGGGTGGCGAAATTTTCTGTCGTTTTCTTGTCGCAAATGCCTATTATTATTGTGATGTGGCGGACTTTCTTGACATTACGCCCGAGAGTGTGGGCGGTGAGGAGATGTATCTGCGCCGTGTACAGGAATGGGCTGCTGCCGCGATGGAGCTTTATGAGGATTGTGTAGACAAGGGACTTGGGATTGCGATTCCCAACCTGATCGATATTTTATCATCGGGAAAAAACGGTGTACCGATCATGAAAAAACGAGCAGATAACTATAAGCAGCTTGGCGCAAAAATGGGAATCGGGGCATGTGAGCGCATGATTGGGAATGAGTATCGCGATGACGGACACTTTGCAGAAGCGCTCTCCATGTACGAGCGTGCTGTGAGCCACGGGGATAACTATGCTTACTATTGCCTTGGAAAGCTTTTTACCTTTAATGGTTTGCTTGGCATGGATTTGAAAAAAGCGGCGGATTACTTTGAGAAGGGGATTGCGGCGCAGCCCAATGACATTGGACTTTGCAATCTTTTAGGCGAAATCCGCTTTCGCGGCGGACAAGGGCTTGCCTGTGATTTTCCGAAAGCGTTTTCGCTTTTGAGCAATGCATATAAGAACGGCAACACATGGGGTTCCGATATGCTTGGCATGTGCTACCTAAAAGGACTTGGTACAGAGGTTGACCTTGCGATGGCAAGACAGTTATTTGAGCTGAATCCGAAAAAACGGTTTGCTGTTTGGGGGTTGGGGGAATTAGAGAGTTATTAAAAATATGCTTTTATCATCTGCTTATACTCTTCCGTTGTATGCTTTGGTTCATAATTTTTAACATAGGCGCTCCACTCTTCTTTCAAGTCTTCATAGCTGATGCCAAGATAAGTCTGATAATCTGATTCGTCGTTTCCTTCCCGTATTAATTGCATAGTCGCTTCCATGCCGTAACGGTTCACCAAATACTCAACAAAGCACTGCGAAAATTCATACCATATGATTCCGTCCTGCGTTTGAACAGAGTAGGTGTATCCTCCGGCGCGTCCAATGGAATCCAACATTTCATTGCTTTTTTCCGCATCATAAAGTTTCTCCAGCGTAAGCTTGGCATTATATGTATAAAAATCCATAATGTCAATGTCACATTCCTCAAAAAAACTGCTGTAATTGACACCTATCCTCGCAGTCACGTAATCACAAATCCCTTCTTCAAGGGAATTGCTAAAGCAGCTTATTCCGAGAACGGAATGCATCAGCTCATGAGGGAGTCCGCGGTCTATCGGCGTTTTGACCTCATTAAACGACAATAAGATGCTAAACTCAATCGCTCCCTTTGCTCCCTTTGACGGCGCACATGCTATAGAGTGCGGTGTGCCTCCGATTTCCAGATTGACAAAAACGGTATCCGCATCGGCGTCGTAATCCGTATACCAATCCTCTGCATTGATCAGATTTTCAATCTGCGCGGTATATACGATGCCACCAATGCCTCAAAGTCCTCCTGTGTGGGAATAAAGGAGTCGGAAAAATCATAATATTTCCAGTAATCGCTTCCATAATGAAAAGCGTAGTTCCATTCTTTTTGTGATATATTTGATTCCGATGTACATCCTGTTAAAAAAATAACAACTGACAGTATTCCCAACAGCGCTCTTTGGTAACACTTCATAACCATTCCCCTCCGTCAAAATCCAAAAATATTTTCAGTATCCTCACTTTGTGTAGCTTTATGATATTTGATTTTTTTGCGCGCTTCAATCCTTTTTGGGTGAATGATATTATTTTCGTATTCAGTCAAAACCGGTATTAATTACCGGACAAAAATAACTGCCACATGTTTGATAACCATGTGACAGCTATTTTTTGTCAATCTATCCTTTTTATGTTACACATACATTACACAGTTTTCCGCATAGTACGGAAGCATGGAGTCATGTGTGATCAATTTGAGTCCTTCACATTTTGCCTGCGCTAACAACATTCTGTCAAACGGATCGTTATGCTTTGGTGCATCTTTTGGTCTCACTAATGTTTTTAGGAAAAAAGCGTGTTCTGCTTCTATCGAAAGTCTGGTAAATCCGGTATTCTCGCACAGCTCAACAAACGCTTCCTCTGATATCGGCATTTGTTCCGGCTTAATCCTGTGCTTAATTGCTATTTCCCAGACAGAAGCCACACTGTAAAATACCTGATTTTCATTTGATTCCAAAAGTTCTATCACTTCACTTGACAGTTTCGCTGTGTCTGCAATTGCCCACAATACAATATGGGTGTCCAATAATATTCTCACAATTACTTCACCCCAAACATATCCGCAATCTCGTCATTACACACATCAATGTTATCCGGAATTACATACTTTCCATTCGCAATTCCTAATGTTCTCTTCGTAGCAGTTGACGATAAATGCATTGTAAAAGGCATCGCTTTATCTTCAACACTTTGTTTTGCAAAAATTCTCACTGCTTCTGCAAAAGATGTTCCTAATTGTTTATATAATAATTCTGCCTGTTCCTTTAACTCCGAATCCATCCTGACTTGTAACGTTGCTTCTTTCGCCATAGCAAACACCTCCTATTTGTAATACGATTATACTATAATTGTACTACATTTTCAACTTTTTATTCAGAGGAGATTACTTTATAGAAATCAAAGATTAATCCACATACTCAAAATAATCAAAATCCGCTGGTATCCGCGTGCCGCAGCCGCCGTTATTCGCATAAATTCCGACTAATGTACCAGTATGACGCTTAGGATCGTCTGGTACACCTTCATCACACAGGTAAATGCAGTTTTCAAGCGTTCCTGCGTGAAGCCAGTCATTTCCGTCATAACTGTAATAGAATGTTCTGGTAAGCTTGTCTACTACGACCTTGAGATACACTTCCTGTTCTTTGATATCGCAGACCTCTGCCATTAACTCTTCGCCATGGTTTCGATTAATGACAAGCTGCAGCTTCCTTCCTTCTTCATAACAGAGCGAAAAACGCGCATACGTCGCCGTACTGTAATAACAAGTAAGTCCCGCCTGTTCCCCATTTCTGGTTGGATAAAACTCAAGCTTTGTCGATGCGGTGTAGCTTAACTCTTGCTCTCGCCTAACCAGAGTATTTTTCGCACGGATCTCCGAAAGTTGTCCATCTAATGTCCAAATCCGAAAATGTCCCGGTCTTTCCGTAAGAGAATAGTTACCCTTTGCCGGATTTCTGACAAACTCCCAGTTTAAATTGAGCTGATCGCTGTCAAAGTCATCTTTTGTCCACTTCTCAAACGCGCACTGCGGCAAATCGGGTGCTGTCTGCTCTGTACTCGGTCCTTTGCGGTCATTGATGATAAACCAATCGTCGTCAAGCCATGTAACGGGATCCAATCCCGATTCTCTGCCAATCGTGGTATAATGCCCTTGATTTGGTCTGCCCATCAGATAATATACCCACCAGTCGCCGTTCTGCGTTTCAATCAACTTACCGTGCCCTGTTCTTTGAATCGACGCATCAGGGTCAAACTGGCGCATCAGCGGATTGTAGGGTGACGGCTCGTAAGGTCCAAAAAGATTCTCGGAACGTCCTACATTGATTCCATGTCTGTAACCAGTTCCTCCCTCGGCAAGAATCGCGTAATAATATTTTCCGCGTTTTAAAAGATGCGGTCCCTCGGGACACCTCTCACCTGTGCCTGGCCATACGGGAATCTTGTCACCAATTACTTTTGTACAATCATCACTGAGCGGTACAAGATTGATTCCCGGACTGATTACCATATAATGCTTTCCGTCATCATCTACAAAGTGGGACGGATCGATATCATCCACCTCAAGCCAGCTTGGCTTGCTGTACGGACCTTCCGGTTTGTCCGAAGTTACCACAAGCTGTCTGCGCATCACATTATTGTCGCGCTTACCATCCGCATTCAGGCGCAGTGTCGCCATAATGATAAACTTACCGTTGTGATACGAAATATCCGGTGCCCAGATTCCGTGGGAATCACGAATACATTGCAAGTCAAGGTTATCCGAATCGGTAATCGCATGACCAATAACATGCCAGTGCACCATATCTCTGGAATGGCTGATCGCAATTGCCGGAAAATATTGAAAAGTCGAATTTACCATATAATAGTCGTCACCTACACGCACCACAGAAGGATCGGGGAAAAAGCCACGCTGTACAGGATTTTGATAGGTATTGCTCATATTACTTTGTCCTTTCTGACATTCTTAAAACTATTATTTCTCAAAAATGACACCCATGTCATTTATACGCATTTCTATGCCTGATAAACTACGCTGTCCACAACCGCGTAACCTGCACTGCCGCTATTCTCCGACGCACAGAAGATACCGTTTTTCACACCTACCCATCTGCCCGGAACGGATTCCATATCGCCCGCTTTTCGGTAATTGTTTCCGTCCGTACTGTATTCAATCGTAACGGTTTCCAGCGGAAAATCTTTCTCATTTTGATTGAGGTCACGCAAACCCGTTTGCTTTACTGTATATTTCACAAAAATCTCATTTGCTTTTGCTGCGTCAATCGGCTCTAACGCCGTCAATGTCTCAATTGTTTCGTCCGGCAGAATTTTACCGTATTTCTGCACACCCGTCACATAGCTTGGCACAAGTTTATCACCCTTCTTTTGAAAAGTTACAAGCCCATAAGTCTTTCCCATCGAAATCACACCCGCTTCGTCGCCGTCCGCAAGATTTGACAAATCCAGCTTCGTGACACACGTAAACTCAGGCGCGGGCCACTTCTGTATCAAAAGATTCGGCATATCGCCGTATACGCCGTTCTTTTTCACTGCATTGAGTTTCAGATTCTCTCCTGTCAGTTCATACCATTCCTTTTTCGGATTGGCATTCCACTGCCACTGCAAACCAAGCTTTGTGTCCGTAAAATCATCAGAAGCTGCCGGCTCACAAATCTCCCAATTCACATTTCCGACATTCGGCTTTTTGTATTCTATGACAGGCTCTCCATAATCGTTGCCGTCCTTTGCGATACCGATAATCGGCCAATCATTCTGCCAGCTCATCGGCTGCAAATGTACAATTCTTCCAGCTGCATACACATCCTGAAAATGAAGGAACCAGTCCTCACCTGTAACAGTATCAACCCATGCGCCCTGATGCGGTCCGTTTACGGGACTGTCACCCTGACGCATCACAACCTTATACTCATAGGGTCCGAAAATGTTCTTGGAACGAAGCACTGTCTGCCAGCCAATCTTAACACCGCCCGCCGGAGCAAAGACATAGTACCAGCCATTTCTCTTGTAGAGCTTTGGACCTTCGATCGTAACCTGATCGTTTTCGTTTCCGTCAAAAATCTTAACTTCCTCGCCGATTAAGCCCATTCCATCCGGCTGCATCTCTACCATGTGAAGCACGCTCTTGTAACCGATTCTGCTCTTTGCCACACCAGCCACAAGATAAGCTTTTCCGTCATCATCCCAGAACGGGCAGGGATCGATCCAACCTGCTCCCGGTCGGATATTGACAGGTTTCGACCACTTGCCAAACGGGTCTTTTGTTGTGCTCATATAGATACCTTCGTCCGGCATCGGAAAGCAGGCATAGTATGTACCATCATGATATCTGAGCGCGGGCGCCCACACACCGCAGCCGTGGATTGGATTCTCATATCGCGGTTCCGGAACCTCATCAATAATATAATTTATGACCTTCCAGTTTACCAAATCCTTTGAATGAAGGAGCGGTAAGCCCGGCGCGTTGCAAAAGCTTGAAGCAATCATAAAATAATCCTCGCCTACTCTGATTGCATCGGGATCCGAATAATCCGCGTAGAGAATCGGATTTTTGTAGTTTCCATTTTTCAAATCTCCATTCCATAGTTTCGTCGATATCATGCTTTTGTCCTGCCTTTCTACTTTTTATATATTTGGGAAATTGCAATCGCGCAAATCACCCTACCTGTTTAATAGTGTATCATACATACCAAATATTTACTATATTGAATCCAATATCTTCCTCTGACATTCGCCACAAAATATATTCGTTATCATGTATCTGCCGAGCTCTGTGATAATTTAGGTGAAAAGCTAAGTTTTTTAAATTCAGTATACGGTATTGTCACTTTTTGAAACCCTCCGGCATAAGGCGAAATACAATACGGATGCATATAAAAGCAAATCCCGTCCTCAGTCAGCGCAAAGTCCGTCATTTCCAAAGAAACCATATCATGTACGGTATCCTCTGAATTCTCCCAAAAATCACTCGGACTTCTATTGATTTTTTCGCTGAAATATTTTGTTACAATATCTTTAAGCTCTTCCTCTGTATATGATAGCAGGATATCTGGTAATAAAAGCCGTTCTCCTGTTTCAAGGTTAAATACATACCCGTCCCATATCGGCAGTCCGTGCGCGCCACCATAATATTCATAACTTTCCTGAATAAAGCTCACATATGTTCCGTCAAAATACAGGACATTTGATACACTACTGTCATAGCTGTACTGCAAACTATACTCTCTGTTTTCCTCTGCAATAAATTCCTCGTCCATCCGTACATCATCTTCAAACATAGCCCATTTGCTCGCAACCTCGCTCTCATACAGATACGTATTGATCGTTTCTGCTCCCGCATAGGAATCGTCCACTACAATCCAGTCGAAATTTGCTGTGCCTAACAACACTTCGGGATCGTCCTCCTTGTAAATATTGTGATGCTCCTGTGCGAGCGTTCCTACTTCTTTGATATTGGTACTGTAAATCGCCTCTTCCAACAGCTCTCCCTGTGACAGGTTATCCAAAGGCGCTCTGAAAAGATACGCGTCATAATCCTTCATATCCATATAGTAAAGATAATCTCCGGATACCATCAAGCCAAAATAAGAAGGGGAAAATCCATTCACATATCCCGCTGCGTCACTCAGTTCAAACAATGCGCCACCCGTTCCGTCCAAAATCGAGAGATAGCCGACCGTTGTTTTGTTGTTATCTTCACTCGACATATAGTAGAGGATACCATTATCATACACCGTGCGAGGCCAACCAATTTCACCAATAACCGCTATCTCTTTTGTATTGAGGTCAAAGCTTTGCAGATTCCATGCATCGGACATACTTCCAACAAAAAATGCCTTGTCGTCTGTCATAAATGCAGGATCGCCAAAATTAATCCATTCCTCACTTCCGTTCTCCACATCCATCTTCACATAAGACGTTCCCTTTTTCATAATCAGATAGCCGTACCGCTCAAGGGATTCAACAGGCGAAAGGTAATTGCCCAGATCGCCTTGCATACAAAGCAGACTGTAATCCTCGCTCAAATCCTGTGTATACCGAAAAGCCGTTTCTTCCCTCGGGATTTCTTCGCCAAGCGTTCCGTCCTCTAAAATCCGATAGCACCGTACCGTATTGGCGTTATACGCATATAAAATATGATCACTGAAATAGAGGCTGTTAAAGCCGTAAGGCACTCCATTCAATGCGTCCGTTTCGTCCAGTGTTGATACTGCCTGCTCATATCCGCTTCCATCCGTATTGATCACGGAAAGCACACCCGCAGTATAATATGTTCCATTCCCGGAATATTCCATATCCTCAAGAAAATAGATCTTCTCCCCGATTAAGATTCCGCAGCCGTCAAACATATAATAGCTTGGCTCATAATCCTCTTTATTCCAGAAAAGCTGTGTCCGGTTAGATGCCTTATCCACCGCGTAGATGCTGTTTTTTCTGAAAAAGAATACCTTATCTTCGTTCTCCTGCACTGCGCTACCGTTTTCCGACACAAATGTCATATTTTCGTCGCCCGATGTCGTTTCGATTTCTGTTCCCGTTTCCCCTTCCGACACTTGTGTCATATTTGCATCATTTTCATCGACCGCGGGAGCTTGTGCCCCGCAGCCGGTAAAAATACAAAGACTCATTATAATTGCAATACCCGTTATATATTTTTTCATACTCCAAAGATACCCCTATTGCTGATTGTTCTGCTGATTTTGTTGAATTTGATTGTCCAAGTTATTTTCGTAATTTACATTCTCCATATTTCCCATGTTCTGCGGCGCCTGCTGATAGAATGCTCTGCGTGCCGCTTCCTCTTCTTTTCTGCGCTTTCTCTCGTTCTTCCAATTCTTCAGTTTCTTTCCGAAGATTAACAAGAAGAGAATTCCGAAGATCAAAACATACGGGAACAGTCTGATGATCAAAAACAGCAATACCTCAAGGAATGTCAGGAAACCGCTGCCCGTTGATTTTAATGTGTTGATAAGGCGGTCAACGAAGGTGTTCGTCTTAA
>JAIEDW010000206.1 GCA_029067805.1 Lachnospiraceae bacterium | reverse complement strand
GTATGCAGAAGAATCGCTTCCATAATCTGATTGCCAATCGTATAAACAGGGTTTAAGCTCGTCATAGGGTCCTGAAAGATAATGGAAATCTCATTTCCGCGAATCTTTCTCATTTCTTTTTCCGACATCTGATCGATCTGATGCCCGTTAAACATCAGGCTTCCACCAATCAGCTTTCCGGGATATGCGGTAAGTCCCATCAAACTATAGGATGTCACGGATTTTCCCGAACCGCTCTCTCCTACAATTCCCAAGACCTCTCCTTCTTTTAAATGAATGGAGACATCATTTAGTGCCTTGACTTCTCCCGCCGGAGTGAAAAAAGATAACCGTTCGTTTTTTATATCAACAAGATATTCTGACATAAATTCCTCATTTCTGCGCTTACTTTGCTGCGCTATACAATATATTTCAAAATTTTCTAATTTTTCAGTTTCGGATCAAATGCGTCGCGAAGACCGTCGCCCAGCAAATTAAAACTCAGTATGATCAAACTGATTAAAATTGCCGGAATGAACAACAGATACGGATATGTATTCATACCGTTGATCGCGTCACTTGCCAAACTTCCGAGTGAAGGAAGCGGAACGGCAACACCCATTCCAAGGAAACTTAGAAAACTTTCCGTGAAAATAGAAGAGGGAATCTGCAATGTTGTCGTAACAATCAACGTACCGATACAGTTTGTGAGAAGATGCTTTTTAATAATCTTTCCACTACTTACGCCAAGCGCCCTTGCAGCTGTTACATACTCGCTTTCCTTTAACATCAGCACCTGACTTCTGACCATTCTTGCCATACCTACCCAGTACAGAAGGGCAAACACGATGAAAATACTGATCATGTTCTTACCGACTACCCCGACCCAGCCAAATCCCGGCACCGACTTTAGATTTTCAAGCGGCGCGTCCAGTGCAAACGACAGGAGTACAATTAACAAAATATCCGGTACGGTATAAATAATATCCACAATACGCATCATGACCAGATCAACCCAGCCACCAAAGAATGCGGCAATGGAACCGTACGCAGAACCGATAATCAGGATGATGCCTGTCGCAATCAGACCTACCAATAGGGATATACGACTTCCCATCATGACACGGATCGCGTAATCACGTCCCAGTTTATCCGTTCCAAAGATATGCGGGAACACTTTCTCACCATCTGCAATTCTTGCCAGTTCTTCCTCCGAATACTGCATCGGCGCAAGATTGTTTGCCCCCTTCATCTGTTCCTTATACGAATATGGATAAAATGAGGGAACAATAAACGAAAAAATCATAACTATAATAATCACCACAATGCTTGCCATCGCTACTTTATTTTTCACAAGACGGCGCATACCGTCTTTCCAAAAGCTTACGCTCTCGCGCATGACAACCTGGCTCTGTTTCTCCTCCTCCGTTGCGGGCAGGAAATCATCGGGATTGAGCTTTAATTGAAAACTGATTGGATTCTGTTTCATATTCGTCTTAATCTCCTTACTTTAATTTGATTCTGGGGTCTACCAGTTTGTAAACGATATCCACCACAACATTCATAACAATGATGAGTGTTGCAAGGAAAATTGTCGTTCCCATGATCAATGTATAATCACGCCCATTGATCGCAGTGATAAACTCACCGCCAAGTCCCGGAATTGTAAAGATTTTTTCTACGACAAAGCTTCCTGTCACGGTGTATGCAAGCAGTGGTCCTACATAAGTAACAACAGGCAGCACTGC
>JAIEDW010000205.1 GCA_029067805.1 Lachnospiraceae bacterium | reverse complement strand
CTGCGCTAGCACCGCTTCAATATCCGCCATTGCATTGGAATAGGCATACTCTCTTCCCCCGACATCATACTTTCCCATATGATGTATCACATTATAGCCGTATTTTGTGCGCAATATATTGCTCAGCCGCTCTCCGACCCCCATGATCGAGGTGCTTTCATCATTTGGTATCGAATCTATGTATGCCTCTTGGGAATGCGTATGATAGATCAGGATTTGCGGCATGCTGTTGTCCTGCTTTAACACCGCATCAAATTCCATAAGTGTATCAAAATTAAGCTGCCCCGCCTTTGTCGTGGTGGTAGGGTCGACCGAATAAAAGGTTTGTCTGATAAAGCCTTCATCCTGAAGCTGCTGCCTTGAATAGACTGCTTGTGGGGCTGTCACTGGAATAAAGTCATCAAACGTTCCGATGCTGACCGTTTCCTTATTTTTTTCACTTACCGCCTCATTTTCGGCAAGCACAGCCGCTTCAAGCAATGTCATCTCCGGCTCATTTTCCTGAAGATATTCAGACAGATATACCTCCTCCCGTAAATCCGCATTCGCAAGCTTTACAACCGGAAAAATCCCCCATGCATAATCCCATATCAAACTGCCTAACTTCTTTTTTTCCCATTCACTGTCTGCAAAAAGCACAAAGGAGTTACTTAAGGCAAGCCCTTTGTCAAGTGCCGTTCTGTAAAAACGCTGTGAAATCCCCAAGTCAGATCCAAAAAGGTCTGCCTTTACCTTGAAGATCAGGTTAAACGCAAAGATAACAATGACTGCTGCCAATATCAGTCTTTTTTTCACGGATTACTCCTCCTGTCCCATATCAAGCGCAATATTGATTGCCTCGGACAATGTAAAGCTTAGTCTTTTTGAGGTTTCATCTATATTTTTTGCTGTCACATACATATTATGAAGTTGTGTATCCGAACTATTCCTAAAATAGTCTAATGACGCTTTACCACCCACATACTCATTTGAAATTTTTTCCAATGCATCGGATACAATTGTGCCCGCATCGACAACCATCGGTATTCCGATTGCTATTACGGGTACGCCCAGACTCTCCTTTGTCAATGCATTTCTGTGATTTCCAACGCCCGAGCCGGGATGAATCCCCGTATCGGTTATCTGTACCGTACGGTTTAGCCGCTTTGTGCTTCTCGCAGCAAGCGCATCTATTACTATAACTATGTCGGGCTTTGTTTCCTTTATGACTCCCTTTATGATTTCCGCCGTTTCCATGCCTGTTTTTGCCATGACGCCCGGCACCAGCGCACTGATCTGATGAATTTTGGGGACATGGTATGCCTGCCTTCCGTATTCTTTGATAATGTGGCGTGTAATAAAAAGGTTGTCAACCGTGCGGGGACCCAGGGAATCGGCTGTCACATCCCTGTTTCCGAGTCCAACCACCAGAATCGATTTTTCTTCGCCAATATCAGGAAGTACTCCTCTTAACTGCCTCGCCAGTTCTTTCGATATTTCTCTGTGATAATCTTCGTCGCTTTCCTGTAAATCCGCCGCCTCAAGTGTGATATACGTCCCCATGGGTTTTCCCATGCTTTTTGCGGCGTTTTTGCTCAAAATCATCACCTTTGATATATGCACATCCTCCATAGCGTCATATTCCTCGATGGCGATTCCTCTAAGATTTCCCGCCTCACTTCTTTGAACGCTCTCTGTTGCCTCCAATGCCAAATCTGTTCTCACTTGAAACTGCTGCATATCTGCGCCCCCTGATTTCAATCAATTATTTAATAACATTTTTTCGCATTTTTTTAAGAATATGTATTGACATATTTCATTCCATAAATTACAATATTTGAGTGTATTTGATTAAAACGTCCGTGTCCGGCTTTAATAAAATACATTTTATGCAAATTTCGAGGAAATGGGAGGTGTGAAAGCATGGCAAACATCAAATCTGCTAAGAAGAGAATTTTAGTAAACAGAACAAAGGCTGACAGAAATAAAGCGATCAAATCCGGTGTAAAGACTGCTATCAAGAAAGTTTATGCAGCGGTTGAGGCGAAGGATAAAGAGGCTGCTGCTGCTGCTTTATTAAACGCTACAAGCGTAATTGATAAGGCTACAACGAAGGGCGTATATCACAAAAATAATGCCTCTAGAAAAGTTTCTCGTTTATCTAAGACTGTAAACCAGATGGCTTAATTCTGAATATATATAAAATAGAGAATATAAAAAACAACCTATACCGTCATGTAGGTTGCTTTTTTATTCCTCTCTCATTCGCACAAACTCATATCGCTCATTCATCCAGTCAATTGCCTGCGCAAGTCCTTCCTCGCTGAACGCAAAGAGCTCAGAAAGTTTTTCTTCGTCCGGCGTCGCGTCAAATCCAAATGGTTCACTCCATATATACACCTTTAGTTTTTTTTCTTCCTCCACTGTTTCCTGATGGAGCATAAAGCGCATCCCTTTGTAACTTCCCGTAAAATCCTCTTTCTTCACAAAGTTCAGCGATAAAAAGTCCTCTCTTTTCAGCATGTCGTCAACTCCCGTTTTTCTAATATCTCCCTTAAAAATACGCCATCGTCAAAATCAGGGATAAAGCTCTTGTTCGCCGTTTCTCCCTCCTGAATAAAAGCATTGGTCACGCCAAGCGCAATCGCATCATTGACAACCTTTTCGTACTCTCTTTTTGTTACCGTTCGCATAAGTTCGTCAAAGCCCTGTTGTTTCATATCTTTGGGCGGCGTATACTGGTTCATGATGCTGAAAAAGACATCATCCTGATATTTCTCATATAAATAACGCACGATATTTATTGAATCTTTCGTATGTCCCGGCATTATCATATGCCTTACAATCGTGCCGCGTTTCATGCGATTTTGCGCAAAAACGGGCTTTCCTGTCTGTCGCACCATTTCATCGATTGCTTTTGTGGCATACGCAAAATAATCGGGGACATTGGAATACCGCTGTGATAATTCATCCGATTGATACTTTAAATCGGGAAGATAAATATCCACAAGCCCGTCAAGCATCTTTATCGTTTCAACGCATTCATAACTGCTCGTATTATAGACAATCGGTATTGTCAGCCCTTTTGCCTTCGCGCTTTCGATCGCCTTGACAATCTGCGGGACAAAATGGGTGGGCGTAACCAGATTGATATTTTCCGCCTTTTTCTCCTGTAGCAGCAAAAAAGCGTCGCAAAGCTCATCCGTTGTGATCGCCTCGCCTTTCTCGCCAAGCGCAATCTGCTTATTCTGGCAGAACACGCACCGAAGCGGACAGCCCGAAAAGAATATCGTACCGGAACCGTTTTCTCCGCTGATGCACGGTTCCTCCCACATATGGAGTGAAATTCTTGCCACTCTGACAGTTGCGGTTTCTTTACAGTAACCTGTCTTGCCGTTTGCTCTGTCTGCGCCACAGCTTCTCGGGCACAACATACATGGAGCCGTCACCGCGATTCCCCCGTTTCTTATTTCCTGATTTTTTATAGCTTAAAAATCAGATCGTGATTGATCTGTTTCGCATTTTTTATAATGGTCTTTTCCTGTCCTTTTAAATACAGGCATAACTGCGCCAGTTCTCCCTCATCAAAGCCTTTTGAATTTACGACCTTTCTGCTTGGAAGGACAATCTCCGCGTAATCCTTTCGCTTCTGTGTATTCCGTTCAAAACATACATGGATTACTTTTCCCTTTTTTCCAGGAAGCAGTCCCGTATGTGTCATTGTAATCTTTTCCGCGTCATTGATATTAATCTTCATTTTCATCACCCATTTTTGCTATTTCAATGAAGCCCCTTTTTTCTCTGCTTTGCATGATTATAACACATCTCCCTTCTTCAATGCAATTTTACTTTTTTGCCTATTTTATAAAATTTTGTTGAAAATTCGTTTATAATAATTTCAGATTTTAAGATTTTAAAATAAGAACATTCGTTATTTTTGTAACGAAATCTGTCAAAATCGGATATATACACGAAAGGAGGATTTCTATGGATGAAAAAATATATGAAGAACATGCCCGAACCGTATATTATTTTC
>JAIEDW010000204.1 GCA_029067805.1 Lachnospiraceae bacterium | reverse complement strand
AAAAAAGCGGGTGATGGGAATCGAACCCACGTATCCAGCTTGGAAGGCTGGTGTTCTACCATTGAACTACACCCGCAAAATGCCCAGAACCGGAATCGAACCAGTGACACGAGGATTTTCAGTCCTCTGCTCTACCAACTGAGCTATCTGGGCAAATGCGCATTATTTTAAAAACAATGCGCATCAACAATGTACATATTACTAAATATTACCGTCTTTGTCAAGCGTTTTTTACCGAATCGAGAATTGCGAAAATTACCATGTCTTCTCTAATGTAGTATTATAATCCACACGGAACGGATTATCATTCGCCTTCAAAAGCTCCTCGTAAATCTCACGACGCTCGGCGCTGTCCTCCTCCGCCCAATATTCGTATCCTCTAAGATAACCATCTACAAGCTCGTCCCAGGAAGCATACTCCGGCTGAAGTGTCTGCGCAATCTCCAAAGACTTGTCAAGCGCCTCCTCCTTTGTATAGTAGCCCGCCATATAGTAAAAGCTCATAAGACTCAATGCACGGCAGTAGTCCCAACCATCAATAGCTGTTTCGCCGTACTCCTTGTACATTTCATATGTCGCGGCATCATATTCAGCTTCTTCCTGAGATTCGTCATATTCCTGCATCAGGAAATTTACAAGTTCATCCTCTCCACATTCTTCGGCTATCATCGAAAGCAATTCGCCGGTATACATAAAATCAGTACGATGTCCCTCAGTCAAAATCCAGTCAAGCGTTTCATCGGCGCTCTCACGGTCCGTAACGCCCCATGAATTATCCAGCATTGCCTGATACATCGCTTCGCTGACTGCATTTGGGGTGCCGCCGCCAAACACATTATAATCATTACCGTTAATCTTTGTTAAAATCGCATACGATGCGTTAAACCACTGCACGGTATCAGTTTCCTGTCCTACATAAACTTCCTCGCTGCTATCACCGCCATTATCCGGTTCCTGTGATACTGCACCATTTTCCGCTCCATTAATGAGGCTCGCACTGCCCGCACTCTTACCTGAAAATGAACCGCATCCCGTCAGACTTGAAGCTGCCAGTGCAGCCGCGATTGTCATTGCAACAAATTTTTTTAATCCTTTTTTCATGTTTCCTCCGTTATCCTTTCCTGCATTTTAAATAGTTTTATCATTGATTAAAAATTCTACATTAAGCGTTTGTTTATGTCAAGACCTATTTTCATTGACAATCTGCATGATTCCTAGGTAAATCCCCCATGCCACTTTCTCCTGGTAAGCATCCTGTGTCAGAAGTTCCGCCTCTGTGGGGTTGCTCATAAAAGCGCATTCCACAATCATGATCGGTACCGATGTCTTTTTCAGCAAATAATAACTGTTATTATCTTTTGCCACTCGTTCCTTGGACGGCTTTAAAGTTTTAATAAGCTGCGTCTGCATAATCTCCGCCGCCGCTTTTCCTTTTACGGAATCCTTATAATAAAAAACCTGAACACCGCTCACCGATTGGTCGGGATAGCTGTTTTGATGAATGCTCACCGCAAGCTCAGGCTTTGCGTTCTCTATAACAGAGAGACGTTTTTTCATGTCGCACACCTTTTTGTTGGAATCTGTTTCGCTATACAGCCCATTGTCGTCGGTTCTTGTCATCACCACATTGATACCGCTTTCCTTGAGATTGCGCTCTAACTTCAGGGCAATCGCAAGATTGATGTCTTTTTCGAGCGCATTGTTTATTCCGACTTTTCCGGGATCAATTCCTCCGTGACCCGCGTCAACTACGATTGTTACCGGATTGTCCTTTGCTCTGCGTATGTGCTCCTCGAGTGTGCTCACAAACTGCGCCGACTCGCCCGCGATCAATATCATTGTCAGCACCAAAAGCAATGTCAACGCTCTGGTTGCGTTTTTTCCCTGTTTGATATCCATACATTCTACCCACGCATATGTAACTCAATAAATCATATGCAAAAAGGGATTTTTCCATGACTTTGAAATTCGGCATCCGCATCTCTAATTCGTTAAAATACGCTATAAAAATACAATCATTGTAATATCAATACAGATATGATAAAATAATTTCGGATCATCATCGAAAAAGGAGGTATGGGAAATGGGATATGAAACTTTTAAGATATTAGCTGACGTTGCTTTTGTTGTTTGCGTCATTATTTGTATCATTCAAATCATACAGAAAAAAAAGAAATAATTCTATCAGCGGCAGCTTCTACCGCTGATTTTTATTTTCTTAACATTCTCCCGACAAAACAATTTAATGCAAACATCACGATATCTGCAGCCACAATTGTCGCACCGACAGGCGTTGAAAAAACAATCGACAGTACAATCCCGAAAAGTGCACAAAATACGGAAATCACTGCGGAATAGATGATCACGCCTTTAAAATTCTGAATAACACGCATTGCAGAAAGCGCGGGAAAAATGATCAGTGCCGAAATCAAGAGCGAACCAACAAGATTCATCGCGAGCACAATGATGATCGCGGTAATCACTGCAATCAACATATTGTACGCATTTGTTTTAATCCCTGTCGCTTTCGCAAAATTCTCATCAAACGTCACTGCAAAGATCCTGTTATACAAAAATACAAAAAGTGCAACCACCACCACGGACATGATGACGCACAGCCAGACCTCGGCTTTTGTGAGCGTCAGAATTGATGTCGATCCAAATAACGTACTGCACACGTCGCCCGAAATATTCGCGGATGTCGAAAAAAGATGCATTACAAGATAACCCACAGCAAGAGACCCCACCGAAAGCATCGCGATTGCCGCATCTCCATGTATCTTCGGATTTTGACCTGTGCGAAGGATCAATATTGCCGCCGCAACCGTCACGGGCATCACCACAAGTGATGTGTTTGTCAGATCAAACACAGTGGCGATTGCAAGCGCTCCAAACGCTACATGCGAAAGTCCGTCACCGATATACGAAAATCGTTTGAGCACAAGCGTCACGCCGAGGAGAGACGAACAAAGCGCAATGAGCATTCCTACAATAAGCGCATAACGCACAAACGGATAGGAAAAGTAAAATTGCAGCATTTCCATCATTGCGCCCCACCTCCTATGTCCTTCCAGAAGCCGCTTTGCATGTACTCTTTTGTCGTACCGATAAATGACTGCTCCTTTTCCACATGCAGCACATGACTTGCATATCTGACTGCTGCATCAATATCATGACTTACCATGATGATCGTAAGTCCTTCCTTGTTCAAATCCTTTATCAGTTGATAAAACTCCACCGTGACCTTGGGATCCAGACCCGTTACAGGTTCATCAAGCACCAGAAGCTTTGACGATGCGCACAGTGCCCTTGCAAGCAGAACCCTCTGCTGCTGCCCGCCGGAAAGATTACGATAACATTCCTTTTTAATCGTCCAGATATCCATGCGCTTCATGTTTTCCTCGGCAAGCTTTTTTTCCGCTTTTCCGAAAAAGGCGCGTCTGCCACATTTTGACAAGGTTCCGGAAAGTACAATCTCCCACACGGATGCCGGAAAATCCTTCTGCACAAAAGTCTGCTGCGGAAGATAGCCGATTTCATACTTTTCAAGTCCTTCGCCATATACAATGCTGCCATTCATCAGCGGCGTAAGTCCTAAAATCGTTTTCATAAGCGTACTTTTTCCCGCGCCGTTTTCCCCGAGGATGCAAAGATAATCTCCTTTATTTACTTCAAAACTGATATTCTGTGCAACAGGAGTCCCCTCGTACCCAAGTACCAGATTCTCACATTTGATATATGACATTTCTTTTACTCCTCTGCGCTGTTCGAGCTGTAATCCGAATCAAACAAAGCTTTTTCAAGTGCCTCAACGTCCTGGCTGTTCGGTGTATAACGATTATCGACAAGCGAAATCCGGATTGTGAGCGTTTCGGGTTCCGCGTATTCCACATGGTCCATACTTTCGCGCAGCGCATCACGCAAGGCTTCATTCATATCCTCCCGCATCTCCTCCTGTGAAGGATTTTCGCTAAGCACTGCCCACGCTTCCGGAAGTGCTTCTATTTTTTCCTCATAAATCGCAAACATCGGCTCAAAAACTTTCATCCGCGCATAGGTAATCTCCACGGTATATGAGCCGTCCGGCTGTCTTGCCGCCTCGCCAACGGTATAGTCTGCTTTCGCGTATATTTCCTTAAAAAGTGTTCGAAAATCTTCCTCAAGCGATTCCGATATCTGAAGTTTTTCTTTAAAAGCAGACATTTCCGAATCGATTCCACGCTCAAAGACAGCATCCGCCTCCTCGACAGTGCCAAGTTCTAAGTTTACATAATCTGTCGAATCGCCTTTATACGACAGATCAAGCATCGCCTGTAGATACGCACGCATGTCAAGCTTTGCGCCGCACGCAGTCAACAGGGCACATACTGTAATACCGACTAAAACCAGTTTAATAATTAATTTCGTCCTCATTCCTCTTATCTCCTATCGCGCCTCCACCATCGTGATATCTTGAACCAGATACATCGTTTCAAGCTGCTCTGTTTCCTCCATATCAAGCAGCACGGTTGATCTGCACGCCTCAAGACCTGAAGGTCGCATCGTTTCCCCGTGTACAAGCTTTTGTGTTCTGTCATGCTGCATCGCCATCTCTATATGCTTTTTCTGCTGCCTGACAGGCGTTTTGGCAACAAAAGCACCGACTCGTTTTCCGCGCACAATCCGCCAACAGCGTCCGATATCATACGCAAAAAACAACGTCACAGCCACAGCCCCAAATAGAACAGCCAAAATGATAAACAAATATGACATCTGTGTCATCTTTATAGCACTCACTTCAAACCTCCCAATCACAATCCACACTCATTCCTTATATGTCGAGCGCACGATTTTATCCGCAAGTTCTCTCAAGGTGCGGATTTTTTCAATTTCTTCCAACACTGCGGGCGCGGCGCCCTCCTGCATTCTCTCCATATCGGCTTCAATGCTGTCAAACATTGCCGTAATCTCCTCACGCGTCACACCGTCATCCATAAAATAGCGGGCATACTCTGTCACGCGCGTCATGATTTCATAATACATTCTGAGCGTGATCAACTCGCGGTCGGGATTCTCGTCATTCAACGCCTTGAGTTCAGAAAGGCTGTTCCAATATTTTCCGTAAATCCCCTCGTCCGTGCCATCAATCTGCGCCGCAATCATTTTTTTATAAAAGTTACCAATCTCCAGATAAAGTCTGCATCTGCTGTATTCAAGACTGCGCTCGCTGTTCCCCTCAAACTCTAAAAGTGCCGGTTCATACCAGCCAAGCGCTCTGGTCTTGCGGTTCTCCTCATGCGAATAGTAATACCAGTAGGCATTCCCCATTTCATAACAAAAATCGGCATACGCCAAAGGATCATTTGTCTCGAATACCTTTAAATACTCCTTGGCGCTCATATTGATGCGAAGCAGAATCTTCTCCTCGTCCACATCAAAAACACCGTCTTCCACAACGCGGTTATAATACGCATGATACGCGTCAGGGCGCGCGGCATCAAGACCGATTGCCTCCATATATAAATCACCCGCATCAGCCATGTCAGCCGTCCGTCCCGCCATCTCGAGCAGCGTCGTGTAGTCATCACGAATTTTCTCGCTCGCTGCCACGCGAAATCCGATTGCACAAACAGCGCTCACAAGGCATAAAAAAAGCGCCGCGGCAAATCTGCCAAGCCTTCTTCTGCACTTTAACTGTGTTTCCGTTTCCAAATCCCGATAATGCTTTAACGCATACATCAGTTCATCCGCCGATTGATACCGGTCTGCAGGATTTTTGCACGTACACTTTAAGATCACTTTCTCCAATCCGCTCGAAAGCTCCGGTTTCCACTTTGTGATCGGATACATTTCGTAAGGCGGTTCGGAGGGATTATGTCCTGTAAGCAGATGATACATCGTCGCACCCAAGCAGTAAATATCTGTGCGTGCATCCGTCTGTCCCATTCCGCCAAACTGCTCAGGGGCTGCGTAACCTTGCGTCCCAAGACAAATCGTATCTCCCGCATTCTGCTCCTTAAACTCTCTCGCCGTGCCAAAATCAATTAAAACGACACTGCCGTCAGATTTTAGCATGACGTTTGACGGCTTCATATCCCTGTAGATGATCGGCTTTGGACGCTCGTGGAGATATTGCAGCACATCGCAGAGCTGTATTGCCCAGTCAACTACTTCTTCCTGTGGATATGCTCCGTTTTCGTTGACAAGCTTTTCGAGGGTGCTGCCCTCTATGTAATCCATAACGATCAGAAAATTTTCATCGGAATCGATGACATCGACAATACTCGGAAGATTTTTATGGCTTAATTTTTTAAGCATATCCGTTTCGAGTATCAGACTTTGTTTCAGGATATCAAAGCTGCGGCTGACAGACTTTCGCACCTCTTTGATCGCCCATGGTTTGTTTGCTTTTTCGTTTATGGCAAGATAGACAGTACTCATTCCTCCGTGCCCGATCTCGTTTAGAACCTTATATTTTCCGTCAATCACGGAACCGATTTTTAACATACTTCTCTATAACCTTGCCTTTCTGTCCGCCTGTGCAGTCTTAACTTATTTTTAAAAGAATCGCTGAGATGTTATCCTTCTCCATGCGTATTTTGTTCTGCTCGATCAAATATTTTAGCTGCACACTCATCAGGCGCGAATTTTCCTGTCTGTACTCCACACGCCACTCCACATCGTTTAATGCCGCGTGACAATAATCAAACATCTCGCGCTCCGAAATCTGATGCCGAAAACCGTCCGAACAAAGCAGAAAACTGTTTCCGGCTTGATATTCTCCTGTGATAAAATCAGGTTCTACACGGCTAACCGTCCCAATACACTGCAAGAGCACATTTTTGCGGGAATCGTTTTTTGCCTGTTCCGGCGTCATATGGCCTAACGCCACTTCCCGCTCCACATAAGTCTGATCGGTGGTCACCAATTTCATTTTATCGTCAAAGTCCGTCATATGATATACTCTGCAATCACCGACATGCGATATATAGAATTTTCCTCCAAACAAAAGTAAAATAGTGAGCGTCGTACCCATCGTGGTCTTCCGCTCCCTGCTGTAATCAAGGATACGCGCGTTACAATCATTTGCAATACTTTCCCAGTTTTTTTCAAGCCACCGGACATCAATACTGCCGCCGCTTTCTTCAAGCGCCGAAGGAAATGTTCTCAAAAACCACTGCTCATAGGTGCGCACTACGACCGCACTTGCGACCTCACCCTGTTCCAAACCGCCCATTCCATCACACAGCACTGCCACGGCTGCCTCCCCGTAGGGCGTGTTTGCAACTTTTACTGTCAGACTGTCCTGATTGACTTGTTTTGTGATTCCGATATCCGTCTGCGCCGCCACCGTATAATGAAAACGCATTCTTTCTCTCACTCCTCTATGAATTCAAACACCTCGTCAGAAAGCTGTAACAGACTTCCCGATTTCAGCTTGACAGACGTTTCCGGCTCAAGCTTTTTCCCGTCAACAAAGGTGTGATTGAGCGAGCCCTTGTCCTTGGCATAATATCCATCCTTCTTGCGCAGGATATCCGCATGACTTCTGCTGACTGTCGGATTGTTGTTGACAAAATAATCAACGTACGCGGCATCCTTTCCAAGCTTGAAGATGTTTCTGTTGATCACAATCTTTTCTCCTGTACTTCTGCGCACCAGATACGGCAGCTTTTCATTTAGCTTACGAGTGCCGTTCTTTAGCTCCAGGCTGTCATCTGCCGCTTTTTGTAACTCATCAAAAACATCCGTAGCGCCGCTTTCTTCTGCATCATTGGACATTGTTTCCTCATTTGTAGTACTATTCTCATCGGATAGCTCTTCTGCTTTCGCGCCAAGTTCACCGCATATTGCGATCATATCCGCAATCAGTTCCTCAGCGTCTCCACCTTCTGTCGCAATATCCTCCGCAAGATAAAAACCGGTGTTCTCCGACACCTTCCATACATTATAGGTCTTGCCGTCTTTCGTGATTTTTTTAGTATTCATGCACACTAACCTCATTGAACAGCGTTTAAAATCATACTATACGCTTTGTTGTTATGTCAATAGTACCAAAGTACCAAAAACATTTCCCGTTTAATAAAAAATATGTCCGCCAATCTGTGTTCCCGAAATTCCCGCTATAGGTGTACGAAAGTAAACACAATGTCCGACATTGGTAACACCGCTCATCGCCTCATCCGCTGCCTGATAGCAGCTTGCCGTCGCCCTGTCATTTGCAAGCGCAAGCGCAAGATGCCCGTCTCTTACGGGTGAAAACTGTTTGTTTTGATAGATCACGCCGACGATTGTATTTGGATACCGCGAACTCAGCACTCTGTTGATGACCACAGCGCCAACTGCCACCTGTCCACTATAAGGTTCTGCTCCGGCCTCACAATAAATGAGATTTGCTAAAAGTTTCCGGTCTCCCTCCTCAAACGTTACCTCGGAGATATCCCGCCAACTTGACTGCGCGGCGAGTCTTGACTTTGCAAGCTCCTCTTCATACTGTTTCTGAAGTGCCGCGATACTCTGCTCCTGTTCATTAATCATAGAAGAAAGCGCATCAATGGTTTGCTCTGCGTCCGCAATCTGATCCGTGTAACTTGCCACATTGCGTGACGTTTTATTCACAAGCTCTGTCACTTTGCTTTTCTGGGCATTTACTTCGTTCTGTAAATCATGAAGATCTTCAAGCTCCTCCTCAAGTCTTGCCTGCGTATTCTCAACTTCCTGTCGGCTCTCCTTATATTGTTGCAGCATTTTCCGGTCATATTTGCTCATTTGCTCAACATAATCGCTCTTGTTCAAAAAGTCCGCAAAATTATCGGAAGTAAAAAGAAAACTCAGATAATTATAACTCGCACCGCTCTCGTACATCGTCTTGATGCGCAGCTTCATATTTTCATACTGCTGCTGTTCGACAATCTTTGCCTGTTCAAGATCCGCTTGCGCCTGTGTGATTTCCGCTTCCTTTATGACAATATCCGCCTCTATCTTTTCCAGATTCGCGGACACCTCGGCTAAATTATCATTCAGTGTGCTAAGTTCCCCTAAAAGGGAGTTTTTACTGATCTGAAGCGAAGCTTTTCTATCTTCTGTATCCTCTTTTGCTTCCTCGGTTTTTTCCTTTTCTTCTTTTGCGCGCTGTAAACGTTCAAGTGTCGTTTCGGCGTGTACAGGCGTCGATGAAGATATCGCCATCACGACCGCCATCACAATCACCATGAACTTTTTCAATGCCGATTTCGTCATGTTTTAATCCATTCTCCATAAATTTTACACATTATTTTGTGCCGAATATTCTGTCGCCCGCATCTCCCAAACCGGGCACAATATAACCGTGATCATTGAGTTTTTCGTCAAGCGCTCCGATGTAAATATCCACGTCGGGGTGCTCACGCTGCATACGCTCTACGCCCTCGGGCGCTGCAATGATGCACATAAAATGAATGCTTTTGCACCCTTTATCTTTTAACATTTTAATCGCCGCCGAAGAAGATCCTCCCGTTGCAAGCATCGGGTCTACGACGAAGACTTCCCTTTGGTCACAGTCCTCAGGAAGTTTACAATAATATTCAACAGGCTCTAAGGTTTCAGGATTGCGGTAAAGTCCGATATGCCCCACTTTTGCGGTGGGAATGAGCTGTAAGATACCGTCAACCATACCAAGTCCCGCTCTCAAAATGGGAACAACCGCAAGCTTTTTTCCTGCAAGTTCTTTCACGGTTGTTTTACAAATCGGCGTTTCAATTTCCACATCCGCTAGCTTTAAATCCCTTGTCGCCTCATAACAGATGAGGTTTGCGATTTCCCCAATGGTTTGTCTGAAATCCTTTGTACCCGTTTCCATCCGTCGTATCATTCCGATTTTATGTTGGATCAACGGATGATCCATTATCATTACTTTTGCCGTATCATTTGCCATTTTTAATCTTCCTCCAATTGATTAACTCTTCTGATGTGTTTTTCTTCATTTGAAAACTCTGTATTTAAAAATGTTTCCACAATGTCAAGCGCAAGCATCTCCCCTACAAAAGCGCCGCCCAGCGCAAGCATATTTGCGTCGTTATGAAGTCTTGTCATTTTTGCGGAAAGCGTATCACTGCACAGTGCGCAGCGCACTCCTCTGACTTTGTTTGCAACCATAGAAATGCCAATACCCGTTGTACATACCACAATGCCCTTTTCGCACTCTCCGCTCGCCACAGCTTTTGCAGCCGCTTTTCCAAATACAGGGTAATCGCAGGATTTTTTTTCATAACAGCCAAAATCCTTATACGCAATATTATGCTCCTCAAGGTATTTTATTATTTTCTCTTTCAGTTCCAGACCGCCGTGGTCGCTTCCCAATGCTATCATATTCATTCCTCCGTTTTGCCACACCTGCCAATTTAAGTGTCGGCATAAATTTTAATTTACTTTGATACATTTATGTCCTGCCGCCTTTAAAAGGCGGTTCATAACTGCCTGTCCAATGCCTGCGGATGAAAACGATTCCGAGTACATATACGCAACGTTCTCATCGTCAAATTCCCGCAAGAATGTGTAGAGCCTTCCCGCAACCGACAGCATATCATCATGTCTGCCCGCATCTTTTATGCTGTCCGCCTGATATTTTTGAATCATTTCCGATGTGCCGATGACTCCTGTTTTTTCACCATTTTGCGCATGAAGCTTTGCCTGTGCATTGATATAGTTTACAACCTTTTCCGGCTCGCCTTCCACAATGACCAGCTCACCTTTTGGCGCATAATGACGGTATTTCATACCCGGCGCCTTCGGCGCCTGATCGGATGAATTGTCGAAAATTGTGACATCCGTGTCAGTTTTTCCAATAATGCCGGTAATCATTTCCTGAGTGATATAACCCGGACGCAGTATCATCGGGATTTCACTTGTCATATCAACGATTGTTGATTCTATTCCGATTGTTCCGCTGCCCATATAAGCATCCAAAATCATGTCAATTCTGCCGTCCATATCCTGTATCACATACTTTGCCGTGGTGGGGCTTGGCTTTCCCGACAGATTCGCGCTCGGCGCCGCCACATATCCGCCCGACTCCCTGATAAAAATAAGCGCGATCGGATGTCCCGGCATTCTCACTGCGACCGTATCAAGTCCGCCTGTTGTCTGATATGGCACGACATCCGACTTTTTCATGATCATCGTAAGCGGTCCCGGCCAGAAAGCCTTTGCAAGTTTTCTGACATTCTCAGGCACTTCCCGCACAATTTTTTCCAAATGCTCCATATCTGCAATATGCACGATCAACGGATTATCACTTGGGCGTCCTTTTGCGGCATATATTTTTTTAGCGGATTCTTCATTCAAAGCATCGCCGCCAAGACCGTATACTGTTTCTGTCGGAAACGCCACAAGTCCGCCGTTTTTGATAACTTCGCCCGCCTGCGCAAGCTTAGCGTGCAAAGCCTCTTTGTCCTCGCCTCTTGTCAGGGACACGATTTGTGTTTTCATCTGTATTGCTGCTCCATTAATCTATAATCATTGCTATTGTAGCATATGTGCGTGGTTTTATAAAGAGATTTATTTCAGTTTCT
>JAIEDW010000203.1 GCA_029067805.1 Lachnospiraceae bacterium | reverse complement strand
CAGGAAGTCATTTTAACCTCCTGCCGTTCTTTGAAGCATTGCCAATACATAATTCTTAAGAAATATTCAAAATAATTTCCGTCTGCTCTTTCAGCATTTGCGCTGGAATATAATTGTCTTTCATTTCCACGCCGTCAACGGTCATTTTCGCAAATCCGCTCTCTGCATGATTGGGATTATTAACCACAATATGCAAATGGCTTCCTCTGAAATCCTTATCAATCTCAAACGATTCCCAATCTTTTGGAATAGAAGGCGCGATTCGAAGTCCATAAAAGTCCGGACGCATTCCGAGTATTCCCTCAACACATCCTACCATAACAGTTGACGCCGTTCCGGTCAGCCAGTGTACATGGGAACGTCCAAAATGCGGACTTGCCTTTCCTTCCGTAAACTGCCCGTAGCAGTACGGTTCCAGCCTGCGAATCTCTGCCCTGTCATTTTGTGCCGCTGGTGCATTTTCCATAAAATAGTTAAACGCACGCTCTCCATGCCCGCGCAAGGCCTCTGCAAGAATGATCCATCCCTGTGACTGTGAAAAAACACCTGAATTTTCCTTTGTTCCGGCATTGTAGATCACGGCAAGCGCTCCGTCAAAGGCATGTTCATGATACGGCGGATCCATTAAAATTGCTCCATACTCTGTATTTAACTGATTGTATACCATATCCAGTGCAAGATCTGCTTGTTCCTCTGTTGCCAGTCCGCTGATGACTGCCCAGCTTTGCGGATTCAGCCACATATTCGCCTCCGGATCTGTGCGCTTTCCGATTACTTCTCCCTGTTCCGTAAATCCGCGGATAAATCTGTCCTCATTCCAGCAGAGCTTTTGTATCAAATCACCCAATTTTTCCTGGGACGCATCTAAATATTCGGTGTATTCTTTGTCCTCTTTATATTCTGCAAACATTTTTAAAATCGACATCGCAAGATAGAACTGCAATGCCACAAACGTTGATTCTCCTTCTTTTCCAAGCCGCAGACAGTCGTTCCAGTCCGCGTATAGACCGGCAGGCATTCCATGCCCTCCCAAATGATTCATGGAAAAATCAATCGCACGTTTCAAATGTTCATATACGGTTCCTTCGTCCTTATTTGCAAAGGGAATGACTTCATCAATAAAAGCAAGATCGCCCGATTCTGAAATATATTTGTAAACCGTCGGAAACAGCCACAATGCATCATCCGCCCGATATGCGGGATGTCCAGTTTCTTTCACATAAGACGCATCGTCGGGAGTATCCTCATGCCCTGCGTTATGGGTAAACTTCACAAGGGGAAGACCGCCTCCGTTGTCCACCTGCGCTGAAAGCATAAAGCGGATTTTTTCGACTGCCATCTCGGGTGCAAGGTGAATCACGCCTTGAATATCCTGCACCGTATCACGATATCCGTATCCGTTGCGCAGACCGCAGTATGTAAAAGACGCCGCGCGTGACCAGATAAATGTCATAAAGCAATTATAGGCATTCCATGTGTTAATCATGGTATTAAACTCCGGACTTGGCGTTTTTACCTGAAAATGAGAAAGTTTTTCATGCCAGTAAGCAGTCAATTCCCGATGTTCTTTTTCACAAGTTTTTTGCGTATCCCGATAAGATTTTAAAATGCTCTCTGCCTCTGCACTGTACTTCATGCCCAAAACAAACGCCAGACTTTTTGTCTCTCCCGGTTCCAACGTTATCTTCGCTGTAAGCGCACCGCATCCGTTTTGATTATAGTTCAGCGCACCGTTAAGCGTTCCGGAAGCCACTCCGACCGGATCGCCATATCCGTGATATCTGCCAAGAAATTCTTCTCTGTCACCGCAATAAGACGCAACTTCTGCTCCCGCAAGTCCAAAAAAGCGCTCCACAACAATCTTGTCGTCTACATCTTTTCCTTCTTCCAATCCGTCTAGATTGCCATGTATCATCTGACAAATTCGATTGCCTTGAAAAACAGTTCTGGTGATAAACTGTGAATACTGCAAATTCACCTGATCCTGCTCATAGTTGCTGTTGTTTGTAAATTCCGCATACCCTGTAATGTTTAAATCCCTTGCAGTATCGGAATTGTTGGTGATTTGAAGACGCCAAACCTCATACTCTTTGTCCAACGGTACATAATACAAAACTTCCGAATGAATATCACTGTAGTCCGCAATCATTTTGGTATATGCGATTCCGTGACGGCACTCGCTTCGATATTCTGTCAAATCCTTTCCGACCGGCTGCCATGAAGCAGACCAGTAATCTTCACTTTTATTATCGCGGATATAGATATAACGTCCGGGACGGTCAAAATCGTTAAAAACATAACGAAGTATTCTGCCATTTGCGCCGGATTTTGCAAAACTATATCCACCCGCATTGTTCGAAATCAGTGCGCCATACGCGGGAGAACCTAAATAGTTTGCCCACGGCGCCGGTGTGTCAGGTCTGTCAATGACATACTCACGTTTCTCATCATCAAAATATCCATATTTCATAATCAGTTTTATCTCCTTCCCAATTCGATTTCAATTTCATGTACCGTATCCGACAGCGACGCAATTGTTTTCCTGTCAAGCAATGCCGTGCCATCCAAATTCGCCAATTCCGTCTGTCCGTCGCAGGTTGCCTTCGTGATCGCATATTCACCATAGGAAAGCTTTAACGGATTTTTGTAGGTGACATGGAACTCCTTTTGTGCAAACCGCAGCCAAATCTGTGCATTGCCCTCCGAATCAAACTGCTCCTTACACAGTTTCGGACAGATTGCCATATCTCCGATTTCTCCGCGTACACCAAACACTTCCGTAACGACTGTAAGCATATACCAGCTTCCTGCTCCCGTTAAGTAGGGATACATGCCTCTTCCCGAACCGTTAAAGTATTCCGGAATGCCTGGATAAATCCTGCTCACCTCAAAGTTCATGGCAGCATCCGCAAGCGTCTGTAACGCTTTATATCCTTCGTCCACAAATCTGCGCTGATACAATGCATTGGCATACATCACGGTCATATGGGAAAACACAGCTCCGTTTTCCTTTTCTCCATATGCAAACCCGAACATTCTTCCTAAATTAAACTTTAGTTCATGGAAATCCGTATTTAAACGATATCCACCAATCTCCTTCTGATACAGATAGTGGTCTGCGCTTTTACAGATTTTGTGTACTTGGCTATCCTGTGCAGTTTTACTCATGATTGCAAATACCTGACCAGTGAGCATCATCCGCACGCCCTGTTCAAAATATCCCTCCACAGGTGCGCCGTCATTGTCATAGTAGCTGTTAAACCAGCCCTCATCCGTTTCTTTCTCAATCCATTCCGTTTTGCGGATATGCTCTGCCATCCACTCTGCTTTATTTTTTAAGTTTGCAGCCAATTCCCCGATTGGAACTTGCGTTCTTCTACCGCTAATATTGTGCTGGCAGCGTGACAGGTATTTTTGTAACAGTTCCCCTTTTGCCGTAACGTCATCATAAAGCTGAACATTATCATCCAAGAGAACCTGTATTTCCTCTAAAAGCTCTACCTGACTCCAGCCAAACTTCTCCTCCAAAATCAAGAGAAGCTCTGAAAGCTGTCTCAGGTTTCCTGCATACGCACACGTAAATGCCACGCTTTCCCCGTTTTCTGCCGCCATGTCAATCGCATCATTCCAGTCCGCTCCGCGAAGTCTGATGTGGTTATGCGCTCCGACCTCATAAAATGCACATAAGTGTTCTAACAGCAAGTGTTCCAGGATACTTCCCTCATACACGGTTCCGTTTTCATCTTTCTGCTTCAATCCATAAGAAGGATCCCACTGCGTATCCAATCCGCCGCCCCGCTGCATCTGCTCATCTTTAAAATAAGCAGCAGACTCTTTCAAAATTTCAATATCTCCCGTCTGATCAATATAAAGTTTTGTTGTCATAAAGGGCCATACGCCATGATCCATCCAAACACGCGCAATCCCGTTTCTGTCTGCAAGAAAGGTTCCCTGCTTTTCGCCTATAATAGTCGCATTCGTGCCGTCAATCCGCACACCACCATAATTATCCAAAATCATCTGACGAACGTCGCCGGGATCCATAATCAGAAGGGACAAGCAGTCCTGCCATAAATCCCGCCATCCTCTGCCGCCTCTGCCATAGTCATGATACGGTAAGAAGGAGCAACCGTAAATTCGTCTTAAAAATGGCTGAAAACTAACCCACCGGAGCAGATTGTCATATTGCTCATTTCCTGTGTCATATCTGACATTTACCTTACTCTGCCAGTAATCGTGCATCCTTGCCTGTGCTTCTTTTACTTTTTCTGCCTTTACGTATGCCAAAACAATGTCCTCAATCTCTTCTTCCTGCTGCGTTATTCCCATGATCACGGTATAAGATACGCTTTCTTCGGGTTTCAGCACGATTGTCGAAAAACGAATGCCTCCAAGCGCCTCTTTACCCTCATAGCATTTCCCACTCGGTACGCCTTGTTTGTTTTGAAGCACTGTCCTAGGATGTGCATAACTTCCGCCCTCACCAATATAATCCTCTGTAACAGGATAAAAATCTATAGGCTTTTCTCCCGCTCCAGTGATTCCGCACACAAAATATGTCAAATCATTTTTCCGATGTCCTCGCTCATCAAAGGACAGTGTCGGTTTCACAGTTACGCCATAGTCCGTCGTTTTAATCCGATGCAGCAGCGCTGTAACATGTCTGTGGTCCCTGATGTTATCCGCGCTTCTTCCAAAAATAGGGATTGCTGCTGTCGGTGTAATTGTCTGCGCTGTTTTGCCCATATTGCAAAGCTCCACATGCATGATTTCCACATTATGCTCTAACGGCACAAACGATGTGATTTTCGCTTTTAACTGATATTTGTCAGACTGTCTCGAAACGGTCTGCCACATAAAGCCTGCTGTCAATTCGCTGTTATCCTGATCCTTTGTAAATTTCCGGCTTTCCTCCTCAGCGGAAGCCCCTACTGCCGACCATGCGCCCAAACCCTCAACATGACACCAAAAGTTTCTTCCTGAGCGGTTATTATGTAAGTTTTCCACACTGACAGGCTCCATCAAAAAAGCATTTTGATTTGCTTTGATATCCCCGCCCAAATTGGGTGTCAAGGCGCTTTTTAATCCGTTTTCTCCGGCAATTGGAAAATAAAGGTAGCTGTAATTTTCCGGCTGTGTTATAGAGAATGTTCCGTCTTTGTCGATAAAATGTATTGCTTCCATCTATTCAGACCTCCTGTTTCATAGTGTTTCTTTTCTGATCTTTTGAGCATAATTGTCCGTTCCTTTTTTTGATTTTAACATATTTCTTGACCGCATATATCAAATTAATTAAAAAAATATCATTTACATGACCTGATTAATGTTCCCGCATACACAAAAAAGCGCTAATAATAATTGTGATTATTTCCGTAACCGGTGCCGCAAGCCACACGCCTGTCATTCCTAAAAATGCTGGAAGTACAAAAATACAAATCAGCAGCACCACAAGCCCTCTTGACAGCGAAATTATAGCCGATTCAAAGGCTTTTCCGATGGACGTAAAATAAAAAGACGTGATGGCATTCATTCCGGAAAAGAAAAAGGAAACCATGAAAATCATCATTCCTTGCCGCACCATTTCCTGGATTGCATTATTTTTTACAAACAAGCCGCTATACCATCCCGAAACTGCTGCCATCAGCACAAAAAACGCTGCGCCGATTGCAAACACAAGTCCGTTTGTACGTTTTCGTATTTTCTTTGCAAGCTCACCTTCCTTTGCGCCAAAGCTAAAACTGATCAGTGGGCTTGATCCCTGTCCAAATCCCACAATAATCATACTAAATACATAGGCAATATAGCCTACAATCGTAAACGCCGTCACGCCATCGACACCGATTTTTCGCATAATCACAAAATTGTACGCAAACATGACAATCCCTGTTGACATCTCTCCTATAAACTCCGAACTGCCGTTCAAAAGCGTTCTTTTTAAAAGTGTTGCTGAAAAGGAAAATGTTCCCAAATGATATACTTTTGCTTTCTTCAGGAAAAAGTATAGAATCATGCTTAATGAAACCATTTCGGAAATAAGGGATGCAATCGCAATTCCCGCAATTCCGACATGAAAGCGCACCGCAAACACATAGTCCAAAACAACATTCGCCAAAACGCTTACAATGTTGACCTTCATATAAAACTGCGGATTTCCCTCTCCCCTAATAAACATGCCAAAAGAAGAATTCACCACCATCACAACCAATTCTGACAACAAAATGCCATAGTAAATTTTAAAGTATTCCCGTACCTGACCTTCCGCGCCAAAAAAATCCAGCATCGGTTCAAAAAACAATGCCACAATTAAACCTGTCAGTACGGAAAATACAACTGTAGTTGCAATCGTTTGCCGAAACACCTGATTGCATGCCGTCAGATTTCCGGCGCCAAATGACATTCCTGCAATCGCAACACCGCCAACGGATACCATTAAACCGATTGACAAAAATAAGTAAATAATCGGCAATCCTAAATTGACCGCAGCAATCCCTTCCTCGCCGACATAATTCCCAATAAAAAAACCGTCCACCACAGTGATCAGCGAAGTCAGCACCATTGCAATAATAGCCGGAATCGAAAACTGCAAAATCATTCCTACTGTGTTTTGTTTGAATTTTTCTAAGTCCATAATAAAAGACCTCCTGTTATGATATTTTTTGAATAGAACCATCATAACAGGAGGTTAAAATATAAACTTCTGAATTCGTGCTTTAATTATTATATCCGTGTGATTGCATAAATTTATTTCAGCGGCAGACAAATATCCAATTCCATATATCCGGATTCTCCGTCTACTTTATGATAAATATCAAACCCACTGCGATTATCTAGTTCATACGGTGTCTGCGGCAGCCATACGGTAAAGATTGTCTGATAGGCGGCATAGATATGTTTTCCCAATCCTTTATAAGAATACACAGCACACTTTCCACCCTCTATCGTACAGGTATTTTCAAACGGCGCATTCTTGTCCACACTCATACAGATATCATAAAGGCAGCCATCTTTATCTGTAATTGCAGGATCATCAAAGGTCCGTTCAAAAAACTGCGTTTTGTCTGTCACAAATTCCCGATATTTTTCAATAAAGTCGCACCATTGCTTGCTTAAATGGCGATAACTTCCGATTCTGCGCTCGTACACAACATAATAATCCGGCAGTGTCTTAACCGTAATCTTTTGATTACATTCCGCAAAACTTTCCATCCGACTGAATGTATTATGATAAAACGGATGACAGATTGTTGCCTGATAACTGTTTCTGCGAAAATTGACCGGATTAGTCTGATATCGCTGCCGAAACATCCAGCTATAATTGGACGGGCTATATCCAAATTCGTAACCGATATCCGTAATTGTCCGCTTCGGCTCAATCTTTAACCGGAATGCGCTCTGCTCCAACTTTAACCGTTTCATAAACGCATAAATACTCTCTCCTGTTTCCGCCTTAAACATTCTATTGAAATGATACTTGGAAAAATGACAGTGCGCCGCCACATCGTCCACGGACAAATCTTCATTGATATGCTCCAAAATATAATCAATCGCATGATTAATCGTTTCGTTTGTAATGGTAAACATTCTTCTTCCCTTCATCTGCTTGTTTTTATGCAAAACAATGGTACAATGCCCGAAAAAACGCCTCATAATCCTGACCATCAGAAAGTCCGGACACTTCACCGTCCCCTGCCTCTATCACCCGCCAGGTTCCATCTTCCAATTCCGCATAATCAACCGTATAAAATACACTGGGCAGATTTTGATATTTTTCAATCAATTCCTTCGGCGGTTCGGCTGTCACCTGCATCTGTCCGGAATTTCTCGCTATTGTTGCAACCTCATGATTGATATAAAACACCCGAAATTCATTTGTCCTGCCTCCATACCGTTTCAAATCCAAAAATTCCTTGATACAAATGCCTCCTGTAAGCAAATCTCCCCGATACTGATAAAACGTTTCCATCCATTGATTAAAGCTGTGCTGGTCAATCGTGTGGTCAAAATACTTTGGAAACTCCGTTCCTTTCACAGATTTTACATAGTCCTTCACCATAAATCTGGTAAATTCTTTTTTTACCTTCTCTATATCAATTTCTTCATGTAACGGAAACACCTTCATCTTGGCTGTATCCGCCACAACCAATGGATAAACATTCGGAAATACATGCATATTTTCATACTCTTTGGGCTTTGTTACCAACCATATTCCACGTTCGCCAAGCTGTGTATAAAACTGCTCATATACATCTGGCTTCATCATCCACCCGCGATAAACTGCCTGCACCTCTCCCGTCGGCTCTTTTGAAAGCGCCAATTCTTTCTGATGAAACCATTTTTCATAACCAAACAAAATCACATCATACAATCCGGTACGCAATACTGCATCATATTCTTTCTGCAAATCCTCATCAACCTTATGAATATTAAAAAAACTAGACGGAAATAAAATTGTATTGACCATAATCCCTCCTCATGATTTCAAATGATGCCTGCTAAAAAGTACTATAAGACATTACAACGATTATTGTCAATCTTTCCGCTTACAGACAGGCATTTTTTTAGGAAAGCAAAATATCTTTAAATAAGAACGCTTTAGGATGCAAATCTATGAAACGAAAAATGAAACCTAACATCGGCGCGATTCACATATCGCATGCAAAACTAAAAAAAGCAGCATTACTGGTGCTTCTTCTGGCTGCTGCCTTTCTTTTCGGCAGAGGTATTGCATATGTAAGATACGAAAAAATAGACGAGTGGGTAATCCCTGCCGGCGGAAGCGTGTCTTCGGAAAACTGGGGACTGGGCTTTGGGCAGGAGGGCAGTCAGCCTACGGGAAACGCCTCTGCAACTGAGTTGGCAAAATACAATGCCCATTATGTGGGAAGCAATACGGAAAAAGTCATTTACCTGACCTTTGACGCCGGATACGAAAACGGAAACACGCAGCCAATCTTGGATGCACTCAAAAAGCACAATGTACATGCAACCTTTTTTGTCGTGGGACATTATTTGGAATCTGCGCCTGACCTTGTAAAACAGATGGTTGCGGACGGACATTTTGTGGGCAACCATACCTACCACCATTTGGATATGTCGTCGATTGCTTCCAAGGAATCCTTTGAAAAAGAAATGAAAGATGTAGAAAATGAATTTAAGGAACTTACCGGTCAGGAACTAGCGCACTTCTACCGTCCCCCACAGGGAAAATACAACACGAAAAACTTGGAAATGGCAAAAGATTTAGGCTATCACACATTCTTTTGGAGCCTTGCCTATGTTGACTGGTATCAGGATAAACAACCGACAAAAGAGGAAGCCTTTCAAAAACTTGTCGGACGTATCCATCCGGGCGCTATCGTTCTCTTACATAGCACCTCTAAAACCAACGGTGAAATTTTGGATGAACTGCTGACAAAGTGGGAAGAAATGGGCTATACGTTCCGAACACTTGAAGATTTTGCGAACTAAACAATTAAAATTCTTCTGTATGTTTTACGGATAGGCTCTTTGATGCGGGCCTATCCGCAAAAATGCTTCCTATTTTTTTGGTTGGTATACTACATACGTTACCGTTCCATCCTCGTTTAAAACAAACACATCGATAACCAATGACTGCAACCCATTTTCTGAATAAGAATATCCTGCAATCTGATATTCTCCTACTGCCATCTCCGGCATAATCCAAAATTCACCGCTTCCCGAACCGTCATCTCCTAAATCATACGCATAGAACACAATTCCTTCCTGATTCGGTGTATAGACCATCCTTGTGGATTCCACCGGTGCCGCATATTCATCAAGATTTTCGGGCGTAAGCATATTTATAAATTCATCAATTGCCAAATCCACATCATCCTTCTCGGGCGGTGCAGACGGTGCATCCCATGATGCGCGTAGTTGTTTCAAATATGCCTCTGCCGCTTCTGGATCTGCCTTGCTCTTGTCTACCGGCAAAAGAAACAAAGCATTTAATCCGTTATATTCCGGATTCCGGCTGATAATACCACTGCTTTCCTCATAACAGTACGCACCCGCATCATAAAATGTTCCTAAGCTGACGCCGACATAGATTTCCCTGTCCGCAAACATTTCAATATTGTCCATCTCCATAATCCGATATTGAATGCCGTCCTTTACCATCTCCGAATATCCGCCCCCCATACTCATAATGCTGTACTCCCTCGGATTCAATCCACGAATATAGTGCGATACATAAAACGATTCCTTTCCGTATTCGTCGGAAGATGTGTCAGGCATTGGTGTGCCGTCCGCACGTTCAATCGCCACAACCGTATAAATTTTGTTTTCTTCAATCGTGCCTGTATCATCCGTTGCCAAATAATCACTGATGCTTTTACCGGAAACACTGCCCAACAGCGTAACCCGATAACCGCCGTACTCCTGTGTTTCGTTGACAAGCACTGCACCTTCACTCAAAAACGCGTTTTTTAACGTGCTGTCATGTGTTTCCTCCGCAACTTCCGCAGGACTTAAATACCGACGTGCTGCCACGACTGTGACAGATCCTAAAAGCAATGTACATACTGCCACCAATATTGCAACCGAAATTCTTCTTTTATAGCTCATATTTTTCCTCTCCTTTATCTTCCGAAGAACTTGCGCATTCAACTGTTCCGAAGGCTCATCCATCGGAGTAAGTGATTTTTTTAACAATTCGTCCATATAAAACCTCCTCGCTTGCCTACAACCTTCAAATTCAGGCGTCAATACAGATTCTCTCCACGCTTTCCTCCAACTTCTGTTTCAAGATTTTTTTCGCTCTGTATAATCTGCTCTTGACTGTTCCCTCCGGTAATCTTAAAATTGCTGCAATCTCAGCCAACGACAGCTCCTCCATATAAAACAGCAATACGGGAAGTCTGTATTTGTCCGGAAGCTGTCTGACGGCGCTGCAAAGCAATCTGCACTCCTCCTGCGCAATGACTTCCTCCTCCGTCAGCCTCGCATCCGACACAGGCTCTACGTCCATCTCCTCCACGGACTTCTGTGTTCCTGCGATTCTCTGCCGAATCGACATCTTACGCTTATAATTTCTGTAAATATTTACGGAAATTCCCATCAGATAGCTTTTCGGATTTGTTTCAATTACAACTTTGTCCCCGATTTCATAAAATTTGAGAAACGTGTCCTGATACAAATCCTCCGCCTCCTCACAGCTGCGCGTTACAGAGCAGCAAAATGAATATAAATCTTTGCCATAATCATAAATGTACTGTTCAAGTTCTTCCTGCCTCATCCATAACCTCCAATTACTCCGACTGTCCTCATGAAAACAGTCGAAAAATAGGATACCCTATATCAGTGAAAAGATAACTCCCTTCACTGATATAGGGTAATCAGATCAAAAAAGGTTTCACAATTCTATAACCTGTGTCGCAATTTTTTCCTGAAACCGCACATCATGCTCTACGGCAAGCATTGTCGGCTGATATTTTAAGATTAAATTTTCAATCTGCATGCGTGAAAACACGTCAATATAGTTGAGCGGTTCATCCCAGATATAGAGATGTGC
>JAIEDW010000202.1 GCA_029067805.1 Lachnospiraceae bacterium | reverse complement strand
AATTGTTTTATTGATACCTTTCAGGTAGATAAGCCAAAAGCGAAGGGACAGCATTTTCAGATTGTGACGACATTTAAGTTACCAAAGGGAAAAAGCAGAGAGGAATATCAGCATTCCCTTCGGGAATTGAAGGGCGTGGCGTCGATTAATGAAATATGATAGCTGTTTTTATGTTTTTGGGGGTGAAGTAATGATAGTGCTGTGTAAAATTTTTATAATAATTTATGCAATGATGCTTGTAATCGTACCGCAAAAAGTTTTAAAACCATCGATTCTTGAGAATCCATCTAAGGTAAAGCTTTTTAGAATAATAGGGGCGGTTTTTGTGATTATAGATGTAATTATGTTAGTGAAAAATTTTTAAATAAAATTCGATTGTTGTATGGGAGGCAGTTAGCGAGGACTGTCTCTATTTTTATTCTAAAAGAAATTGCGGAAATTGTAGTTAATACATAGAGAAAGTGGTAGACCAATATCTTAATAAAAAGAAGAGAATGGTACAAAAGTAGTAGTGACAGATTTAAGAACCGGTGTTACACTTGAAGAGAATAAATCGTTTATCAGAAGTGGGGATAAAAATGGGACTTACACAGCTGCAAAGGTTGGAATTAAATAAGAGAGTGGATAAAATACTCCATGCGCCGTCTAATGTTCCTGCGGGAGGGCAGCAGCTTGAGATTGCATTTGTTGCTGATATGTCAAGTGATTTTGAAGATATATTTCAATCTATAAAAGACGCTGTAACTGCGCTAAAGTCACATGATAAAATTTTTCAAAACGTACGCAGTAATGTGATTTATTGGAGAGAAGATAACATTATTACAAAAGTGACACCAATGTCATTTATTCAAATGGGAAAAGCGTTTGAGGACATTGAGGAAAAAAAAGAAAAAAAGGAGAATAATTCTTTATACTTTGAGGAATTATGTGGATATCTGAAACTTTATCATGCAAGGTGCAGATGTATTTTATTATTTTTAGATTGTACATATGAGGCATTTGAGGAACAAAGTTTCCGCATATATGATGTGGAAAAAGTGAAAGAATCTTTAAATCCATTTTTAAAATACAGATTGCTTGTGGTGACGAAAGACAGAATGATTTCGGGAAGTGAACTTTTTATGAAATTGATTGCCAACAAGTACCAAACACTTGATAAAGATTAGTATGTTGTGTCTGAAGTAGTGATTGTTATTGAGAAGCGCAGCATTCTCTTAATGCGTCGCTCGGCAGCGACGCTATTTTTTAATGAAAATTTCATTGAAATATGAACGTTAAACGAATATAATAAATTTCAACCGATACATAAAGCAAAAACGGAAAGGTATGGTTATCAATATGGATGAGCCAAATCATGGATATTTTGAGGAAGCATTGTCTAATTTTACAAAAGATTTCGCCTACGGAGGTGCGATCAGGCATCTTGTAGACCATGGGTATACGGTAGATCAAATTATAAAAGAATTTCATTATCCAATATCAAGAGAAAGTATTGAGAAAATTGTAGATAAGTATAAAGAACAGAAGAAATAAATAAGGAGAAACATGTAAACACGCACATGAAAAGTGGAGGATTATTTATGAAAAAAAAGTGGTTTTCGAAATGGTTATGTATCAATTTATCACTTTCTATAATAATGTCAAATGCAGCTTTTTCCTGGATGGGAAATGATTTTCAATATGTTTACGCGGCGGAGGTTGAGAACGAGGATTCCGTAGAAACAAATACTGCCGAAGTCGCAGAAACCAAAGATACAAAAATCGCAGAAGTCGATGACTCTGAAATCAAAGATGCGCAAACAGCGGAAACGGAACAAAAAAACGAAACACAGGCCGATGCTGCCGAAGCGGAAAAGTCCGAAACAAAACCGACAAATGAAACCGAAAACACCGAAACAGAGATAACGAAAGCGGACACAGAAAATACAGAGGAATCGGAAACGGAAATCATAACAGAAAACACTATGTCCGAGGCGGAAGAAACAGAAGAGACAGAATCCTCACAGGAGCATAACACGGCAAACAACAACGTTTCTCCCGATATCGAATCCTTGCTCGAAAAATTAAAGCAAAAATATCCGAACATGTACATAAATGACGACGGATATTTCGAGTACATAGATGAAAACGGCGTTGTTCATACTTATGATCCGTATGACCCGGAGTTGTGTAAATATCTCTTGGATGATGAAGTTGTCCTAAGTGAGGACAATTATTCCATCACACAATTTAACGCAGGCGGTACCGAAACCACTGTCAGTCCGTTTACGAATCAGAAGTATTATCATGAAAGCCATTTATCGGACAAAATTGTCAGACACGGTATCGACGTGTCGAGATATCAAGGCGATATTGACTGGGGAAAAGTGAAAAAAGCAGGCGCAACTTTTGCGTTTATCCGAATTGGTTACAGAGGCTACGGAGAAGCGGGAAAGATTGCCGGTGATGACTATGCAAAGAAAAATATCCAAAAAGCGCATGACGCGGGAATCAAGGTCGGCGTTTACTTTTTTTCACAGGCGATCAATAAACCCGAGGCATCGGAAGAAGCAGAGTATTGTATCAATTTTTTGAATGATAACAACCTCGCAGATTATATTACATTACCTGTGGTTATTGACTATGAATATTCATCGGGCACTACAAAGGGAAGACTTGAGAATGCGAACCTTTCAAGAAGTACGCATCAGAGTATCTGTGACCGTTTTGTACAGGATGTTCGCGATGTGGGCTACAAGGGAGGTATTTACGCAAATTATCAAATGCTCACAAAGGATATGCAGCCGTCCTCATCTTCCCTTTATGGCAAAACACAGTATTGGATTGCAAGATACAATGAAGCAACGCACTATTCCGATGATTACCGTTTTTGGCAATATTCATCCAATGGAAAAGTCGACGGTATTTCCGGAAAAGTAGATTGTAATTTCTGGTATGAGGATAAAAGAGACATCACGAAATGTCGTGTGAGCATCAAAACAGAAACCGATTTTGTGACGGACTACATCGATGATGTAAAAGAAGCGCTGAGCATTTATGATACCACAAACAAATATGAACTCGTGGAAGATAAGGATTATGAGGTAACAGTAACGTCTAAAACGGTAAGTTCCGAAACGGGTGACGAAATCGTAAAGTACGATCTCTTAATAACCGGTATCAACGAGTATATGGGAAAGCTGGAACGAAAAGACATTACGATGGGACAGCTTGCGCTTTCCGAGGCGATGATAGGTGATATTGCGGTACAAGAATATACAGGATTTGAAATCACGCAAGAAACAGGTTTAAAGCTTGAGATTAATAACGGCAATACCAGACTGATTGAAGGCAAGGATTATACAGTAAGTTATTCCAACAATATTAATGCCGGTACCGGATATGTCATTGTGACGGGAAAGGGACATTATACAGGTGAGGTAAAAAAAGCGTTTTCGATTACAGGTATGAAACTGGAAGCGGAGATGTTTGACGAAATCCCCGACGTGATTTATACGGGAATCAATCAGACAACTGACACAGGTGTCATAATTAAGGGCACGAACAGCAATAGTGATTATCAGTTAGTGGAGGGAAAAGATTATACCTTGAAATATTCCGCAAACAAAAATGTGGGAACGGCAAAAGTAAGTGTCATCGGTCAAGGTAATTATTCGGGGAAACTGCAGCTGACGTTTCAAATTGTACAAAAAGATTTTTCGGAAATAGCCATTGTAAGTATTGGGGGCATATATGACACCTATGAAATGGCATATACGGGAAAAGCGTTGAAGCCGAAAGTGGCAGTAACCGTAAACGGTCAAAAGCTTTCCGGAAGTGATTATACGTTGGAGTACGGCGACAATATCGAAGTTGGAACAGAAGCTTACGTGATTGTAAAGGGCAAAAAAAATTATACGGGTGAGGTAAAGAAGTATTTCACCATCATTCCGAAAGCGGAAAAAGTGATAAAACTTACAAGCAAGATGGTGTCACTGGAACATACCCATATGTATACCAAAGAAGGGGGGAAACCCGTAACTCCCGAGCTCTATGTTGTGAGCGGAACAAGACTTCTGGAAAAAGACGTTGATTACACGGTAAGTTATCAAAATAAAAAAGGCACACAGTTTACGGAAATCAAAGATGCTGGCGAGTATAAGATAGTCGTAAACGGTATCGGTAGTTATACAGGAAAGGTTACAAAGAATTTTACACTTGTTTCGGGAACGGACAGAGTGCTGAGCGATACGCTTACGGAAGTGACACTTGTGTCAGAACAGGGGGGCTTAGTTTACACAGGAAAAGCTGTGACGCCGCAACAGGTAACGGTTACGGATAAAATAAACAATAAGATACTCGTAGAGGGAACGGATTATCGGGTTTCATATGTCGATAATAAAACGGCAGGTATCGCAAGAATCGTTATCAAGGGTAAGGGTCTTTATAAAGGTGAGGTTACAAAAACCTTTGAAATCCTTCCGAAAAATCTGCAGGGAACGGCAGCAGTCAGCTTGAATAAAGATAGTTACGTTTATAATGGAAAAAAACAACAGCCCAAAGTGAAGATTAAAGACGAAAAAACCACCTTAAAAGAAAACAGAGATTTTACGGTAACATACAGTGCGGCGAACGTTGAGGAGAATGCAAAGAATTGTACGAACGTTGACAATTATACTGCTAACATTATTTTTAAGGGAAATTACGCGGGAACGGCGGCAATTTCTTACAAAATAACGCCTGCCGATTTTAGCAAGGTAAAAGTAAATATAAAAAATCAGTTTTATACCGGAAACGATATTTGTCTGAAAATAGAGGATATGACGATCAAGCTGGGAGGCGCGAAACTTGACGAAGCAGCGTTGGAGGGCGTGACGATTGGCAACTGGCATGACAATACGAACGTCGGAAAAGCCGGCTTTCAAATGGTTACAACCAAAGAGTGCAAAAACTTTATAAGTGACAATATCAAGGAAATTTCGTTTAAGATTGTAAAAAAACCGGTAAAGAATCTGGAGATAACAGTCGGTGGTTATACAGTTTCCGCAAAAAACAAGTGCGACCTTAAGCTTGTGTATAATGACGGTATGGAGTACAATCAATCAAACGGTGCAAAAGTTGTGGTAAAGGATGCCGATACTGGCGAAACGCTTTCGGAAAATAGCTATACAGTTAAATTCTCAAACAACAAAAACGCGGGCAACGCAAAGGTAAAAGTAAGCGGTATCGGTGGATACAGCGGTTCGCGGACGATCACATTCCAGATTGTTGGAAAGCCGCTTGATGAAACTTGCCGTATCGATCTTTCGAACGACAGTTATATTTATAATAATTCCGAGCGAAAACCTTCTGTGACGTTTTATTATGGAAACACACGCTTAAAAAACGGAAGTGAATACACGGTAAAATATGCGGACAACAAAAATGCGGGAACGGCAAAAGTTATCGTGACAGGAAAGGGCAACTATGCGGGAACGATGACAAAAACCTTTACCATTACTCCAAAGCAGAAAACAAACAATTCAAAAATTACGATAAGCAGTATCGGAGATCAAAAATATACGGGAAGCGTCATTGTACCGAATGTGAAAGTTACCGTTGACGGCATTACGCTTACAAAGGGAAAGGATTATACGGTCAGTGTTTTAAACAGTACAAGACTCACATACTCGCAGAACAAACAGCGAAGAGGCATCGCTACAGTGATTATCACAGGCGTTGGAAACTATCAAGGAACACTGGCAAAAACAAGTTTTGTAGTAGTAGAGAAATAAAATTTACAGCTGTAGCGTCGCCGTTTGGTGGCGCTTTAGCTGTTGTAATTTTCTATAGGACAAAAAATGCAGAGTACAATTAAGATAAAATGACATAAGTGTCATAATTGAAAGGAGCAAAGCTATTCAAATGGAAAACAGGGAGTATTCGACAGGAACGCTCATAAAACGATTTTTACCTTATTTTAAGCCGTACCGAAAGACGCTTTATACCGATTTGTTCTGTGCGGCATTGACAACGATATGTGAGATTGTGCTGCCGTTGATTATCAGAACCATTACGAATACGGCGCTTGAAGATGTAACGCTTTTAACGGCACGCATGATCGTCGGTCTTGCTTTAGTCTATTTTGTGCTGCGTGTGATTGATGCACTTGCGAATTTTTATATGGCGGATATCGGTCATGTCATGGGAGCAAAAATTGAAACCGATATGCGGCGTGACGCTTATGCGCACTTGCAGCAGCTTTCCAATACTTATTTTAACAACACAAAAGTTGGTCAGATCATGGGGCGTATCACAAACGATTTGTTTGATGTGACAGAATTTGCGCACCACTGTCCGGAAGAATTTTTTATTGCGGGGTTAAAGATTGTCATATCGTTTCTTATACTGGCGCGAATCAATCTTGCGCTGACGTTGATGGTATTTATCTTTGTACCGATCATGACAGTCGTGTGCCGCCTCATCAACAAAAAAATGCGAAGAACATTCAGCAAACAACGCAATCAAATCGGAGAACTGAACGCAAAAATCGAGGACAGCCTTTTAGGGCAGAAGGTTGTGAAAGCATTCACAAACGAGGAGCTTGAAACGCAGAAATTCGAGGACGGCAATCAAGAGTTTTTAGAAATCAAAACCTACGGTTATATGATCATGGGTGTATTCAGCACGTCCACGAGAGTGTTTGATGGACTGATGTACTTAACGATCATCATCGGCGGAGGATTTTTCCTGATGGACAATAGAATCCTTCCCGGAGATATGGTGGCGTATGTTATGTATGTAACGACATTGATTGCCACAATCCGCAAGATTATCGAATTTGCAGAACAGTTTCAGCGTGGAATTACGGGAATCGAGCGGTTTTTGCAGATTATGGACGCGGATATTGAAATCTTTGACGATCCGGATGCGCAGGACATTGAAAATCCGAAGGGTGAGATTGTTTTTACCGATGTAAGCTTCGAGTATCCCGACGACCACAACAAGGTATTTACAAACTTAAATCTGCAAATCCATGCGGGCGAAAAGCTTGCGATCGTGGGACCTTCGGGAGGCGGAAAAACGACGCTCTGTAATCTGATTCCACGTTTTTATGATGTGTCGAAGGGCGAGATTACACTGGACGGAAAGAATATCAAAAAGCTGACGTTAAAGAGTCTTCGGCAGTGTATAGGCGTGGTGCAGCAAGAAGTATATCTGTTTTCGGGCACAGTCTATGAGAATATCGCTTATGGAAAACCGGGCGCGTCCTATGAGGAAGTAATGGAAGCGGCAAAACGTGCGGGAGCTGATGAGTTTATACAAAATCTGAAGGACAAATATGACACGTATGTCGGTGAGCGCGGTGTTAAGCTTTCGGGTGGTCAGAAGCAGCGAATTAGCATTGCGCGGGTATTTTTAAAAAATCCGCCGATTTTGATACTTGACGAGGCAACCTCTGCATTGGATAATGAAAGTGAATATGCCGTGGCAAAGTCTTTAAGTGAGCTTGCAAAAGGACGCACAACGCTCACAATTGCGCACAGGCTCTCGACGATACGAAATTCCGACAGAATACTCGTGCTTACGGACGCGGGAATCGTTGAGGAAGGAAGTCACGATGAATTGATGGAAAAAGGTGGTATTTATCACGGATTGTATACCATGGCGAATGAGATGAAATAGAAAGGAAACAAAACGAATGGCGGAAGAAAAAAAGGATGCGGTAAAAAAACTGGGAACCAAGCGGCTTGTGATGTTTTTATCAATCTGCTTTGGTGTTGCGTGGGCAGTCGAACTTTTCGGCGTGATACCGATGTATCGAAGCGGAGATCCGGATATGGTGAAAGAAGCGGCGGAGTTGATTTCGCAGATTATGCTGACACCGGCGCTCGCGGCGCTTGTGACAAGGCTTTTTACGAGAGAAGGACTTGTAAAATCGGGTTTGCAGTTTAATTTTCTGGAACAGCGGTTTTTGTTTTTGTTTGGCTGGTTTGGCATGTCTGTTTTGACGTTGATTGGCGCGGTAATTTATTTTGTGATATTTCAGAACAACTTTGACCCAAATATGACAAATCTTGTTGCTGCCTACCATGAGAGCGCGGTGAATGCGGGGACGCAGATAACAGATGTGGAAATTGTGGCGGGTGTGAAGACGGATTTGCTGATGAAACTGTTTACGGCAGCAGTACTGGATATTATCAACGCGTTTGGCGAAGAGTGGGGTTTTCGTGCCTATCTTCTGCCGAAACTGTTCCGAAAGATCGGCACAATTCCCGCAATGTTACTCAGTGGCTTTGCGTCGGGTCTGTGGTATGCGCCACTGGTGGCAATCGGCTACTATTACGGTGAGGGAAATGGTGGTTTTCCTGTGGTAAATATTGCCGCAATGTGTCTGTTTGGAACGGTTACAGGTATTATTTATGCGTTCTTGACACTGCGCACTGGAAGTATTTTCCCCGCTGTGTTTGCGCACAGTACGCTCAATGTAATGATGGCACAGGCGTCGCAGTTTACGTTTGACGGCGGCAATTTCTTTATCGGACCGGCTCCGACGGGTATTCTTGCGGGAATTCCATTAATTATTACGGCAGTGATTTGTCTTGTCCATATTCATAAGCATCCGATACAGGCGAGTACAGAGGAGTGAAAATCAAAAAGTTAGAAGTGACAAACTAAAAATAATTTGATTATGAAAAAAAAAGGGAGTATAATAATTGTATTAAAGTAAATACATGAAAAGGGGGATACAAATGAAGCAGAAAACAAGAAAACTTAGTATCCGATATAAGATTCTTTTGCCGTCCATTCTTTTGATCGTTTTGGTTTGTCTGGTTATCGGCGGAAATTCCTATATAAGAATACAAAGCAGCTTGATAGAAATGGCTGTGGAGGAAGCGTCGCTGGCTGCAAAGGTTGCGGCGAAATCCATTAATCCCACGTGGATACCGGAGATTGTGCCGGGTTCAGAGGGATCTGTGATTTATAATTTGCTGTTTAAGCAGCTGAACGGATTAAAAGAAGAGTGCGGAATGCTATATATGTATACCATATATCTTGAGAACGGAACCAGCTACTACGGACTGGATTCGGATGACAGTGAAGACCATTGTATGATTGGTGAAGAATTTAACACGGATTATGAAACGCTTCTTCCTGTAATGAGCGGAGAAGTTATTTCCACAAATAAGATTGAATCGGAAAACGGAGAATATCTGCTTGCTGTTTTTGCGCCAATCTATGATGACAACGGAGATGTTGTCGGTATTCTCGGATGTGACTATAATGCCCGGAGTGCGATGGAAAAAATTAACGGAACAATCAAAAGAGTTGTGGTAATTTCTGTGATCTGTATGATTGTGGCAGTCATTATCATCAATATCATTATTTTGGCGATTATGAAAAACCTTGTTCTGATCAATGAGAAAATTTATGATCTGGTGAATAATGAAGGTGATCTGACACAGACATTGGAAGTAAAGAGCGGCGACGAAACGGAGCTGATTGCGGAAAATATCAACAGTCTTTTGAAATATATGCACGAGATTATGTGCAATATCTCCGCAAATTCCAACAAGATTCAGGATTCCTCCAACAGTATGGTAGACAATGTTTCGGAAGCGGAGCTTGATATCACAGATGTATCGGCAACGATGGAGCAGATGAGCGCAGCGATGCAGGAAACATCAGCATCCATGAATCAGATTGCAGAGTCGGTAACTCAGATTTATGACCAAGCTAAGGGAATCTACGAGAAGTCGAAAGAAGGAATGGATTACACGGATAAAATCCGCAGCAATGCGGCAAAAATCCGTACAGATGCTGTTACAATTCAAAGCAGTGCAAAGCAGCAGGTAACGGATATGACAACGATTATGAATGAAAAAATCGAACATTCAAAGGCAGTACAAGAAATTCGCCAGCTGACAGAAAATATCTTAGAGATTACGGAACAGACAAATCTCCTGTCACTGAATGCGTCAATTGAGGCGGCGCGTGCAGGAGAGGCGGGAAAAGGATTTGCAGTTGTTGCGGACGAAATTGGAAAGCTAGCCAACAGTTCTTCCGAGATTGCCGAGAAAATTCAGCAGGTGAGCAACGATGTAATTTCTGCTGTGGACGACCTCTCTAAAGAGGCAGAGAAAATGGTATCGTTTATTAATAATACAGCGATGAGCGGTTACCAAAGTCTTGTAGATACCGGTGATAATTATAAAAACGATGCGGGCAGCTTTTATGATATGATGGATGAATTTTTACAGACAGCAAGCGATTTGCGTGAAAACATGGATAGCATTAAAGAGGCAATTGAGGCAATCAATATTGCCGTGGAGGAAAGCGCAAAGGGCGTCAACAACGTATCGGAGAAGGCAGTGAGCTTGACGGAAATTGTAAATTCCATCCATGGAGATGCGCAAGGTAATCAGACCGTTGCGGAAGATCTCAATAATGAGGTTGGGAAGTTTAAAATTTAACAATTTTCATACAGGAAACATTATAAAACCCTCAGGATTTTTCTTGAGGGTTTTTTGATGCATATTCCATTTCCGGAAAAGAAATACAGATACGCAGCCGATGGTTTTCATAGTCCGCCGAGATGCTTCCGCCCATCTGCTCAACCAGCGTTCGGGAAATGGCAAGTCCTAAACCGGTCGATTTTCCGGCAGTTTCAACGGTGTAAAATCGTTCAAACAATCTGCCTACTTGAACATTGTCCAGTGCGGATGCCGTATTTGCAAAAACAATACTGCCGTTTTCCGATAAAGTAATCTCTAAATCCCCGTCACTGTATTTAATCGCATTATGAAAAAGATTTGAGAACACACGTTCTAATGCGGAAGGGTCAAGCATTCGCGTTATTTTGCGTTCTGGTATCTGAATTTTTGGCATAATGTTGTGCGCACTGAGCGCCGTATAAAATGCCGCGATGCTTTCCTCCAATACACGGTTGAGAACGACAGATTCTTTGACGGCGGTATGTTCGCTTGAGATAATGATTGAGTATCGAAAAAGTTCTTCGGACAACTGTGCCAACACTTCTGTACGGTTTCGAATAATGTCAAGATATTGCGAAGCGGTATCTGACAAGGGCTCCTGTTCCAATAAATCCAGATATCCGTAAATTGCGGTCAGAGGTGTACGCAAATCATGGGAGATATTGGTAACGGCATTTTTCAACTCCTGATCTCCTTGCTGGAAACGCTGCCGTGCCGCGCGGAGTTTACGAAGTTCTTCGTTGATGACAGCCGCCAGTTTCCGCATATGTCTGTCATTTGTGGAAATGCTGATTAAGGTATTTGTATCGGTCAAAATCCGTTTGGTAAATTCTTGTTCGATTTCTTTCGTGCTCTTACGCAATAGATATAGTTTTACCAATAATGCGGCAATGATCAAAAGCAGAAAACCGATTGCAGCCTGATACCATAACATCATAGAACTCCTCCGTGAAACTGTAGAAACTATTTTCTATCATTATTTTAGATTTCGTTTTGTAAAAATAAAGATTCCAATACCGGTTACAAGGACAATCAGGATCGCATCATAATTCGGCATCAGACCAAATCCGTCCGGAAGCTCCGGGACTGCTTCACTAATACGAT
>JAIEDW010000201.1 GCA_029067805.1 Lachnospiraceae bacterium | reverse complement strand
GTATATTTTACATCATTTAAGGCGACAGGAAACGAAAACCTTTTGCAGAAGCTGCACAGACTGATGAAGACGGCAGGTTTTGAAACAATTGACTTTCAGGAAAAATACGCGGCGATTAAGATACATTTTGGAGAATATGGAAATCTCGCTTTTCTGCGTCCGAACTATGCAAGAGTGGTGGCAGACTATGTAAAGGAATTAGGCGGCAAGCCGTTTTTGACGGACTGCAATACCTTGTATGTCGGAAGTAGAAAGAATGCGCTCGACCATTTGGAAACGGCTTATATCAACGGCTTTTCCCCCTACCAGACGGGATGTCACGTGATTATCGGCGACGGATTAAAGGGAACGGACGAGGCGCTTGTACCAATCAATGGTGAGTATGTCAAGGAAGCGAAAATCGGTCAGGCGATCATGGACGCGGATATTTTTATCTCACTGACACATTTTAAGGGACATGAGATGGCAGGCTTTGGAGGTACGCTGAAAAACATCGGAATGGGATGTGGTTCCAGAGCGGGAAAAATGGAGCAGCACTGTGACGGAAAGCCGAGCGTAGACCAGAGCGGTTGTATCGGATGTGGCGCGTGCGGCAGAATTTGCGCACATGGAGCGCCAATCATAACGGACGGAAAAGCGAAGATTGACCATGAGAAGTGCGTCGGCTGCGGACGTTGTCTTGCAGTGTGTCCGAAAGATGTGATTGCGGCAGATTTTTCTGATTCGATTGCCGTATTGAATTATAAGATGGCAGAGTATAGCCTTGCTGTGTGCAAGGACAGACCATGCTTCCATGTGTCACTGATCTGTGATGTGTCGCCTAATTGCGACTGTCATGCGGAGAATGATATTCCGATTATACCCAATGTCGGAATGCTTGCGTCGTTCGACCCTGTGGCACTGGATCAGGCATGTGCAGATTTGTGCAATCAGATGGAGCCAGTTGAGGACAGTATTTTAGGGGAAAACCTAAAAGAGCATGGAAATCATGAAGGTCACGACCATTTTCATATGACGCATCCCGATACGGAGTGGAAATCGTGCATTGCACATGCTGTGAAGATTGGACTTGGAACGGATCAGTATGAGTTGATTAAGATTTGAAAAGGCTTTTTTTCAACATTGGATTAAGTGTCCAAATTCATTCAATAGACTTCATAATTACCCTATGATATACTAATGGTGAAAGGATACAAACCATAAATTGATATAGGCATAGGGAGGAGGATCTGTATGACAGATAGTGAAAAACTGGATTCCATTCTTGAAAAGGTAAATAATCTTGATGAAAAACTGGATTGTCTTGATAAAAGGGTAAAAATTGTTGAATCTGATCTTCGGGAAGTGAAAGAAAGAGTAATAAGAACAGATATAACGGTTGAAAATGAAATCCGTGTAAATATCCAGCGTGTAGCGGAGGGGCATCTTGATTTATCAAGAAAGTTAAATGAAAGCATAAGACTTTCAAACGATGTAAAGGATAGGCAGGAAATACAAAATATTTATATTAATATGCATGATAATAAATTAAAAGCAGTGTAAATCAAAAGATTTTAATCGTCGGTCATTTCGACCGGCGATTTTTTCTGTTTTCGTATAATTCCGCAATGCAGTAATGGCACGGACTTTTGGCACCCTTATTTTTTGGGATATTCCGATTTGAGATTGCTTGCACCGGTAATATAATCCATGGACACGTTGTAATATCTGGCAAGAATCATAATGCTGTCAATGGGTATTCTGGTCTTGCCCGATTCGTAGTCTGAGTATGTTCTCTGCCCTATGTGCAGCAAGTCGGCGACTTGTTGCTGAGTCAAAGAGTGGTCTTCCCTAATTTCCCGTATTCGCTCATAATATTTCATGTTTGACACCTCGGAATTAGTATAAGGGATAAGTGGAAAAACTATTGACAACTAGAGTAATAAACTCTAAAATAGAATTACATGACTTTGTATAGAGTTATAAACTCTAAAATAAATGGAATTTGGAAAATATTGTGTAAATAGGCAAAGTAAAAAATGCACACACAGTTGAAAATAGAATATAAAACAGTTTCAAAATAGTTTATTGTGCGGGTACTAACGCCACTCTACGTTTTTGGATAAAAAGTAACAAATTTGTAGGGTGGCGTTAATATATTATTTTCATCAAAAAGGAGGAAACAAAAGTATGTATAAAAAATCAAAAAGATTTCTTGCAGGCTTCCTGGCATTTCTGCTGGTTGTGACGATGCTGCCAACGGATATGCTTAGCGTGGTTTATGCTGAGGAAGATGCAATTGTCGCTGATGTTGACGCATCTGAGAGTGTGGAGGCGACAGACGACAAGGTCGAAGCCGTTGTTGATACAGCAAAGGCAGATGATGATGAAGCCGTTGCGGATGACGCAAAGGCGGATGACAATGAATCTGCTGTTGACGACGCAAAGGCGGATGACGACGATGCTGCCTTGACAGTTTCAAATACAGCGGAAGATTCTGATGAAGTGCAGGAAGAAGTTCCGGATGTCGAGGATAGGGATACTGTTTCTGAAGATCCGGAAAATGATTTTGATAATAAAGCAGAACTGGAAGATGATGAGTTAAGCTATTCTCAGACTCCATGGACATCCGGTGCAAATAATACGCTTACGCGTACTACAACGTGGGATTTTTCGAGTGATACGCATGAAACGACAACATATATTACAGGTGATGATACACTTAAAGGTCTCAAATGTTTAAAAGGCGAAAAAATTTCTTTCAATAAATTTAACATTAAGGACGGTAAGAACATACCTCAAGGACTTTCCATATTTGTAGGCTGCGCCGCCGGTATACCATTAGATATAGATACAAGTTCTGTAAGTGTTAAAATTACACTAAATGCTCATAATGACAATAGAGTCGCTACCATAGGTGAAAATTCTGTACGTGTATGGCAAATTAATAAGAATAATGATAAGATCAAAAATGAAGGAAATGGAAATATAGCTGCGCAAACGAATGATGATAAGTATTTTATTTCCGATATTTATGAAAAAACTTATACTCTTAGCGATATGACGTTAGACGGGGGCAACAACTATATCAAATTTGAGTCACTTTTGGGCGAATGGAAAATTAGGAAAATAGAAATTACAGAAACCAAGTCCGAATTAGCCAAAAAACTTGGTTTTAAGGAAGAGCCTTCCTTTACAAGTACAGGTAATCCAAAGACGCCTTTTGTTGGAGATACATTAACAGTTGATTTTACGGCAAACGAAGATGAAGAACGCACGCCTGTAATTAAGTGGTATAAAGTATCCTCTGAAAACACAGAAACAGCTCTGGAGGCTGATACAAACAGCGACGGAAAGAGCTATACGATTAAAGCGGATGATAGAGGAAGCAAAATTAAAGCAGTAGTTACATTTGAGGCTGCAGACAGTAAAGATAAGGTTGAGAAAGAATGTACAACACAAGCAGCGGTAACGGAAAAGAAATTTGGATTTAAAAAATCTCCTTATTTCAAAGGCGAAGATAACAGCTCTTTGTATCCGGGAGAAACACTTCCGCTTGATTATGAACTGAACGACCCGGGAACCGATGAGTCTGAGATTAAGTTGGAACTTGTAAAAGACGAAAATGGCACAGAAAAGACCACGGATTT
>JAIEDW010000200.1 GCA_029067805.1 Lachnospiraceae bacterium | reverse complement strand
AGCCTGTTCAATATTCCGCTGATGCTCGCGGCATGGAAATGCTTCGGCAGGAGATTTATAGGGCGGACGCTGTTTGCCACGGCGCTGCTCTCGGTATTCCTGTTTATCGTGCCGGGCGTGCCGGTTTTTGAGGATGATCTTTTGCTGGCGTGTGTGTTCGGCGGCGTGATCTGCGGCGTGGGAATGGGACTGGTACTGGCGACAATGAGTACAACCGGAGGCACGGATGTATTGTGCATGCTGATCCATGAGAGAAAAAAGCATCTGTCCGTTCCACAGCTGCTCAATGTGGTGGACGGCTGCATCGTGGCGGCGGGCGTCTTTGTGTTCGGTATCAACCGGGCGCTGTACGCGATTATTTCCGTTTACATTGTCTCGAAGGTGTCGGACGGGATTATGGAAGGTATGAAATTTGCCAAGATGGCATATATTATTTCAGACCGCTATCAGGAGATCGCCGGGGAGATTATGACAGCGCTCGATCGCGGAGTGACCGGCCTCAGTGCGCGGGGGATGTACTCGAACGCCGAAAAGAGAGTGCTTTTCTGCGTTGTCTCCAAAAAGGAGATGGTGCGGGTGCTGGACATTGTGCACAAGAAGGACCCGGGAGCCTTTGTGGTCGTGAGCGATGTGCGGGAGGTTATGGGAGAGGGTTTTCTGCGTTTTAAACAATGAATGGCCGTCTTCGGACAAAATCCCGTAAGCTTCGGACAAAAATCCCGTAAAAACCGAGCAGAATGTAGAAGATAAGACGACAATATACAAATTAGACAAAATGCAAAAACGTTATTTGTATAATTGCTCTATGGCTTTTCCGCGCGGCTTGTTGTATAATGGAACCATGCAACTGAGATACATGCTTTCGAGCGAAAAGAATTACAGTGCAATGAAATTGAGGAGGAACAAAAATGGCTAGTTTATCGTTGAAGAATATTAACAAGACTTATCCAAACGGATTTGTCGCTGTTAAGAATTTCAATCTGGAGGTTCAGGATAAGGAGTTCATCATTTTCGTCGGCCCGTCCGGCTGCGGAAAATCCACCACCCTTCGTATGGTTGCGGGTCTCGAGGAAATCACGGGCGGTGAGCTCTGGATCGGGGACAAGATCATGAACGATGTTGAGCCGAAGGACAGAGATATCGCGATGGTATTCCAGAACTACGCTCTGTATCCGCATATGTCCGTGTATGATAACATGGCGTTCGGTCTTAAGCTGAGAAAGACTCCGAAGGATCAGATTGACAAGCTTGTTCATGAGGCTGCCAAGATTCTTGATATCGAGCATCTGTTAGACCGTAAGCCGAAGGCTCTCTCCGGTGGTCAGAGACAGCGTGTTGCCATGGGACGTGCTATCGTGCGTAATCCGAAGGTATTCCTTATGGATGAGCCGCTCTCCAACCTGGATGCAAAGCTTCGTGTTCAGATGAGAATCGAGATCTCCAAGCTTCATCAGAGACTGGAGACCACCATTATCTACGTTACCCATGACCAGACAGAGGCTATGACCCTCGGCACGAGAATCGTCGTTATGAAGGACGGCGTTATCATGCAGGTGGATACGCCTCAGAACCTCTACGACAGACCGGATAATCTTTTCGTAGCAGGATTCATGGGTTCCCCGCAGATGAACTTTATCGACAGCAAGGTCGTAAAGAACGGCAACGACGTTATGCTTATGTTCGGTTCCCATTCCATCAGGGTTCCGGATGAGAAGGCAAAGAAGCTTATCGAGGGCCATTATGAGGATAAGACGGGCGTTCTCGGTATCCGTCGGGAGGATGGGAAGGACGAGGAAACGTTCATCAGCAATTCGCCGGAGAGCGTGATCGAGGCTACCGTAAAGGTATACGAGCTGCTTGGTGCCGAGGTATTCCTGTATTTTGATGTTGACCAGTTCAGCATTACGGCGCGCGTTAATCCGCGTACGACAGCAAGACCTGGCGATACGATCAAGATTGCGCTTGACCTTTCGAAGATGCATATCTTTGACAAGGAGACGGAGCAGTGCATTACCCACTAATCGCGTGCGGCGAGGCAGCGTTACATAGCTGCGGACAACGGAAGTGAATCAAAAAGCTGTCAGAGTAAAACTACTCTGACAGCTTTTTTTGCGCACGCCGATGCAAAATGGTTTGACAGCAGGATTTTCTTTGAATATAATGTACTTGTATCAGATACTAATACAGATTGAAAGGGGCATACCTATGGAAAATTCAGTGAAAGATATTATCCGGCGAAGAAAAAGTGTACGGACCTTCAACGGGGAAGCGCTCCGGAAGGAAGACAGACAGAAGCTGGAGCAATACCTGGAAACATTAGACAATCCTTTTAATGTTCCTGTAGAGTTTCGTTTTCTTGATGCAAAGGAGTACGAGCTTTCCAGCCCTGTAATCGTCGGCACAGATTTATATATTGCCGCAAAAGTCAGCCGTGTTCCGCGGTCAGAGCTTGCATATGGATACTGCTTTGAAAAGTTTTGCCTGTACGCAGAGACGATTGGCATAGGCACTGTTATGTTGGCGGCAACGATCAGCCGCAAAGCCTTTGAAAGGGCAATGGAGGTCAGGGATACGGAGGTAATGCCTGCTGCGAGCCCGGTTGGTTATCCGTCAAAGAAAAGAACCATCCGTGAAACTCTGATGAGAAAAGGACTGAAAGCGGATGAACGTCTTCCTTTCGGACAACTCTTTTTTGAAGGCTCTTTTGCGGAAAGCTTAATCCCGGAACATGCCGGACAATTCCGGGATGCACTTGAAATGGTGCGGCTCGCGCCGTCGGCGGGGAACAAACAGCCCTGGCGCGCTGTTGTATGCGGTGACAGGGTACACTTCTATGAGAAGAAAACAAAGTCAATGTCCGATAGTCCCCTGGGGGATATTCAAAAGGTAGATTTGGGTATTGCGCTTGCACATTTTGACCTGACGTTGAAAGAGACCGGAACAGACGGGCGCTTTACGGAAGAAAACCCAGGTTTCGAGTTGGATGAGCGGATGGAATATATCGTTACTTATGAGGTGAAACACTGATGGATACCAGATTTTCGTCAGCGATCCATACGCTGATTTTGATAGCTGCATCCGAGAAGCCCATGACTTCTGAGGATATTGCCGGAAGCGTCGGGACAAATGCCAGCTATATCCGTAAGATTATTGGCTCGTTAAAGACTGTCTATTATACACATAT
>JAIEDW010000020.1 GCA_029067805.1 Lachnospiraceae bacterium | reverse complement strand
AAACAACTCAAGCGTTGAAGCCGTCATTATTCCGTCAGAAAGTTTTTCAAAATATTCAGGGCTGAAAATATCTTCCTCTTCCCCGTCTTCAAGAATACTTTCAACCTTGTTATACTTTAACGCTTCCTCAACCATTTTTGCAACGTTGCGGTTCATCGTTTCCGTATCAACCTCACTGGTACCGCTCATTTTGCGCACAAAACCGGCAATAGCCATAAAGCATTGTGCAAGTGCCGATTCTTCATCACCGAGCTCTCCTGAGGGTTGACAAATGTCATAAGCCGCACGCATTCTCTTAACGTTTATTAAGAAATATTTTTTGAACGATACTTTCTCAATGTCTTTACCGCCGTTACTTTCCGCATTTAATTCCTGTGTGGAAATAAAAACGTATTCAGCCGCCTTTGCTAAAAGTCTATATCTTTCCGCGGGATTGACGTTAGGGTCAAGAAAAGGAGTTAAATCGTAACCAGCAAAAAGTCCTTTGAGAATTGCAATCTCTTCTCTGAATACGGCTGTAGCTTGATCAACGTCATCGACCGAGGGAGCGACAGAATTATCCCCTCCGTAAATCTTCATAGCTTCACGCATATTATCGCGAATTCCTATATAGTCTACAATTAAACCATAGTCTTTCCCGGGAAACTTTCTGTTAACGCGGCTGATGGTTTGCACAAGCATATGCTTTTTCAACGGTTTATCGTTATACATATAGGTGAGAGATGGTACGTCAAATCCCGTTATCCACATATCAACGACAATGACAATACGAAAATTCGAGTTGTCCTGCTTAAAAGCAGCATCTAGTTCATCAGACCTTTTATCGTTTTTTACACCTCCGAGATAGTTGTACATATCGGGTTTATCGTTGCTACCTACACTGGCAACCATAGCCATAAAAGGCATAGGCTTTAACTCCCGCAATTCCTCCGGCGATACATTAACACCGTCAGGGGATTTCTTTTCAACAAACCATTCGGGATATTTTTCCTGGAACTTCTTCAAAAGCTCAAACGCAATCTCCCTTTTAGCACAGACAATCATTGCTTTCTGAACTCTTTCAGGGTCATTAGCGCAGGAAGATACGTAGTGGTCGTGAATATCAACGGCAAGCCGTTCTAAACGCACAGGTTCACCAAGTATAATTTCCATTGAGCTCATAGCCTTTTCACTGGCTGCGATATCTTCTGCCGTTGCGCCGTCATCTGCACACTTTTTATAATATGCCTCAATTTGCTTGACCTTTTCCCGGTCAAGCAATACTTTTGCAATACGTGGGTGATACTTAATAGGTATGGTAAGTCCGTCGGCAACTGCTTGATCCATTGTATAACGGTCAATTTCATCACCGAAAGTCTGATATGTTTCTGCAATTGGTGTACCAGTAAATCCCACAAAAGTAGCACTAGGGAATGCTTCTTTCAAAACTTTCGCGTAAGGCTTGGACACCATCGCTTTCATGTTTTCATCAGCGTCTTTGCTGAATTGTATTTTTTTAGCGTGTTCAAGTTGCGTTCTGTGTGCTTCGTCAGAAAAACAAATAATATTTGCACGGTCATTTATAAGACCGATTTTGTCATCCTTACGGTCGCAGAACTTCTGAATTGTACAGATATAGAAACCGCCGCTTTCACGTGCACGGAGTTCTTCCCGCAACACTTTACGGCTCGGGACAACTCTGACTTCCCCGAGGTTCAAAAATTCTTTACTCTTCGTGAACAACTTTGCGCCCTGCTTCTGTAGCTCGTCGCGGTCGACGATAAGAACGATGGTTGGTGAGCCAATCTGAGGGATATGCGAACAGCGCAAAGCAAGTTGACGGGCAAGAAAAGCCATCGTATAGGTTTTACCGCATCCCGTTGCTCCAAAGTATGTGCCACCCTTACCGCTTTTTTGTACGATTGATTTTACTATACTGTTCTTAAGGAGGCGTGTAGCGAAGAATTGCGGATAACGGCAAACAATTTCCTGCTCATCGCTGTCATATTCGCTATCTTGAAAATATATATAGTCACGAAAAATTTCAAGGAATCTTTCGGGAGTGTAGACGCCGTTTATCAAGGTTTGCACTTCATCGAATGGAAGCGCGGATATTTTATCTCCGTCATTTACGCGGCGCCATGCGTAAAAATGCTCGTAGGGTGTACGAACGGTACCAAGCCTCGTTTTTACGCCGTCGGAGATACACGCAAGCGGGCAAAAATGCAATAAATGCGGGATATCGCGCCAGTAACGAACCGTGATTTGTTCCCAAGCATTATAAATTGTAGCGTTTGCATCTGCGGGATTTTTCAGTTCTATGACGCATAACGGCATTCCGTTTACGAAAAGAAGAATATCGGGACGACGGGTTTCTGGCTGTCCGTTGTTTGTATATTCGACCGAAAACTGATTGACCGCACGAAAAATATTGTTTGACGGATTTTCATAATTAATCAGAGGTACTATTCTGGTAAGTCCCGATTGAGGTTTAAACTGAATACCGTTAACAAGCCAGCCGTAAACTTTGTGCAAGGTAGCAAATTCGCTTTCCGCACCTACAAGGCGGACCGTATCTATGATCTGCCTTATTTCTTCAACCTCTAAATCCGCATTTGTTTTGCTCAGAAACTGCTCTAAATCGTCCGTGTATATAACGTCGCCTTTAGAGCTGCGCGGAATGCTGCTGCCGGGCATATAGTCCCAACCGGCTTTTTCCAAAAATGAAAGGAATGCGTTTTCGTATTCAGATTCGCAATAACGCCCGTTAAAGTTTTTCAGTTTTGCCATTACTCGCGCGCCTCCAATGACCCTTTTATTAAAATAGGGCAAATATCTTTTATCTGAGATTTCAATTGTTCGTTTATGGCTTTTCTTTCGGCATATACCCTATACATATTTGCAATCGACTGTTGCAGTTCGATGTTTGGAATGGGGATTTCCGTGTTTCCTAATTCTTCAAAAGAAT
>JAIEDW010000002.1 GCA_029067805.1 Lachnospiraceae bacterium | reverse complement strand
GATTTACGAGAAGTCCGATATGTCTATAATAATAGATAAATCAAAGTTTAAGGAGATCTGAAAATAAATATGAGTAAGCTAAGTAAACTTTATTTAAGTTATACATTTTCAATCATGTTGATTGGTTGGGGTATATGCTTAATATGCAGTTTAAGCGGGATTTCACTAAATGATAATTATTTACTATATATACCATACCTGATAGGCGGATGGTCACCTACGATTGCGTCATTTCTGTCACTAAAGAAAGCCAATAAAATTGCGAATATCAGGGAATGGTTGAAAAATATTTTTGATTTCAGACAAAATGTTTTTTCTTATATTATGGTGGCAGCCGTAGCCATTTTATTTATTCTACCGCAATGTTTAATTTCCGGGTACGAAAACGGAGCTCCGATTTTTGCGATTTTTGTTATGATACCCATTATGTTAGTCGGCGGCGGATTGGAAGAAGCGGGATGGCGATATATTCTTCAACCGGAATTAGAGAAAAAGTACTCGTTCACAATATCGACTATTATCGTTAGTATCATTTGGTGGTTATGGCATTTGCCTTTGTTTTACATACAAGGTGTCGTTCAATATGGACAAGACTATTTCGCCTTTGGAATAAATATATTGGGATTAAGCTTTGCTTTGGCAAGTATCAGAAAAAATACAAACAGTGTCTGGCTATGTGTATTATTTCACTGTATTGAAAATTCTTTATGTGGAATTTATGTCATTAACGAAAACATTTGGGGAAATATAGCGGCAACAATCCTTTTGATTTTGTGTTCCTACGTTTTATTAAAATTCAATGATAAGAAAAAGATTTTCAAATAAGGGATTTTGTATGGATTTTTACTTGGCTACGATACGTTTTCTTACGGGCTTGGCAGTAAATGCTAAGTCCTGTCTGAAAATTATTTTTTATATCATTTATGCAAGCAAGTACATGCATTCAAGGAGGGATAAAATATGAATATTACAGGAGCCGAATTATTTGTAAAAGCGCTAAAAGAGGAACAGGTAGATACGTTATTTGCATATCCAGGCGGGCAGGCAATTGACTTGTTTGATGCGCTTTACGGAGAAAATGACATTCATGTCATTTTACCGCGCCACGAGCAGGGGTTAGTCCATGCCGCAGACGGATACGCGCGTTCCACAGGAAAAGTCGGCGTGTGCCTGGTGACAAGCGGACCGGGAGCGACAAATTTGGTGACGGGAATTGCAACCGCTAACTTTGACAGTGTTCCGCTGGTATGCTTTACCGGACAAGTACCTACTACGCTGATTGGCAATGACGCATTTCAGGAAGTTGACATTGTCGGTATTACAAGAAGTATCTGTAAATATGCCGTAACCGTGCGCAAGCGTGACGAGTTGGCAACGATTATAAAGAAAGCATTTTTTATTGCACAAACGGGAAAACCGGGCGTTGTCGTGGTGGATTTGCCAAAAGATATACAAAGGGCATATGGAAGCGATGCCTATCCGGAAAAAATTGAAATTCGAGGATATAAACCCAGCGTATCGGTTCATGCAGGACAGATTAAGAAAGCATTAGACGCATTAAACCATGCGGAAAAACCTCTCTTTTTAATCGGCGGAGGCGTTTTGATCAGCCATGCTAAAGTAGAAATGCAAAAGCTTGCGGAGACAACAGGCGTTCCGGTTATCACTACCATTATGGGAAAAGGGGCAATTCCTACTACGCATGAGCTATACATTGGAAATATCGGAATACATGGCAGCTATGCGGCGAACACAGCGATTAGTAAATGCGATTTACTCTTTTCCATAGGGACACGATTTAATGACCGCATCACCGGAAAAGTCGAGCAATTTGCCAAGCATGCAAAAATCATCCACGTGGACATTGATCCCGCTTCTATTTCAAGAAATATTGCGGTTGATATTCCGATTGTTGCAGACGCGAAAAAGGCAATTTCCGTGTTGCTTGAGAAGGCGCAGCCGTTGGATACGCAGGAATGGTTGACACAGATTAATCATTGGAAACAGCAATATCCTCTCACGATGAAAAACAAAGAAATGAATCCCGAAAAAATTATACAAGAAATTAATCGCACTTTTGACAATGCAATTATCGCTACCGATGTAGGGCAAAATCAATTATGGGCTACGCAGTTTTTGGAATTGGACGGAGAAAAGCAAATGCTCACCTCGGGAGGCTTGGGAACAATGGGATATGGTTTTCCCGCTGCAATTGGGGCAAAAATCGGGAACCCGTCGAAAGATGTTATCGTAATTTCGGGAGATGGCGGGATACAGATGAATATTCAGGAAATGGCTACCGCTGTTGTGTATGAACTGCCTATAATCATTTGCATTCTCAATAATGGCTACTTAGGAAATGTAAGGCAATGGCAGGAGATGTTTTTTGAGAAACGGTATTCCAGCACTTGTATGCGTTGGCGGAAAAGCTGTACGAATAACTGTAATACTCCGACGGCGCATTGTCCAGAGTATACACCAGATTTTATACAGTTGGCAAAAAGCTATGGTGCAAAGGGCATTCGCGTTACTGCCGAGGAGGATATTGCATCTGCTCTCGAGGCGGCTAAAAATACTTTGAATGTGCCTACTGTTATTGAATTTATTATTGAGCCGGAAGAAAATGTTATGCCGATTGTTCCGCCGGGCAATGCTTTGGAGGATATGATTTTGGAAAGCGAGGATAACGGAATATGAAAAAACGATGGATCTGTTTATTTGTGGAAAATGAAATCGGCGTGCTTGCCAGAATTGCGGGATTGTTTTCTGCAAAATCGTATAACTTGAATAGTTTAACCGTCGGGAAAACTGAAGACGAAACGGTTTCCCGCATGACAATCAGTTTGACGAGTGATGACAAGACGTTTGAACAGGTAAAAAAGCAGCTTAATCG
>JAIEDW010000199.1 GCA_029067805.1 Lachnospiraceae bacterium | reverse complement strand
ATTGCAGGCGATAAGGGACTGCACCGTCATGTCATCGGCGGAAGTGCGGTAGAACAGGTGATTGATGCAAGTCTTTCATCGTTTGGAAATCCTTCGCGTCCGATCGTACACGCGATGGAGCTGGAAAATGAGGAATTTCTTGCGCAGTTTGAGGACGGTTCGCTGATTAAGTTTTATTATGATGCGACAGTACCGACGGTTCCGAATGATAAACTGGTACTGTACAGCCTTGAGGATAATGATACGGTAAGACAGGCGATTGCAGCCTATCAGACAGCCAATCCCGGAATGTTTGTAGAGTATGAGGTTGCACTTGAGGGTGACGGCGTCACGAGAGAGGATGCGCTGAAAAATCTGAGCACAAGACTTTTAAACGGGGAAGGTCCTGATATTCTGCTTCTGAATGATATGCCAATTGATACGTATGTGGAGAAAGGCATTTTGCTTGATATGAGTGATGTCATTGAGGAGGTAAAAAGCAGTGACGGTCTGTATGAAAACTTGATCACACCGTTTATGCAGGACGGCAGTATTTATGTGACACCGATTGAGTTTCAACTTCCGCTAATTATGGGTGAACGCGAATATGTTGAAAAGTCGAAGAATTATAAGGGATATGCGCAGAGCATTGTAGAACTTCGTACTGCAAATCCGGAAGGAATGATTATTTTGGACTGCAATGAAACAGGCATTGCCATGCGTTATATGCTGCCTTGCGCGGCAGCATGGAAAAACGAGGACGGCAGTATTAACGAGGGTAACATCCGAGAGTTTCTGGAGCTGACAAAAATGATTTCCGATGCGCAGATGAGCGGCATTTCTCAGAAGAATGTCAGTGACTATAGCGATTTGGGTGTATTTCGATATAATGATGGTTCCGATGGTCAGTTTGATTGGGGATTTTACTTTAAGATGATAGATGCCGGATCATTTATGCAAAACGGCTGCAAAATGGCAAGTGGAAATGTGTATTCGACGTCTTCACTTTCAGAAGCGCTTTCTATGCCCAAGAATGAGGGGTGTGAGAATTTGTCCGTAAGCCTCTTTGACGGGCAGAGCAAGAACGTTTATATGCCGGAAACTTTGACGGGAATTAATGCGCAGAGCAAGAATACCGAGGCGGCAAAATCGTTTGTCAAATTAATGCTCTCGCAGGAGGTTCAGACAAGTACTTTCCGCGGACTGCCTATCAACAAAGCGGCGCTAGAAACAGTTCTTGCACAGTATGATGATACATTGGAGAAGGAAGAACCTTATATGATGTACGGCGGTTCGGATCAGGAGGGCAATAGTTGGTTTTGGAATGCATGGTGGTTTGACGAGGAGCAAAAGCAGCTGATCAGAGATTGGGCGTCACAGGCGCAAACACCTTACATTAAGGACAGCGTACTTGAGGACGCGGTACAAAATGCGTGCGTGGAATACTTAAAGGGCAGAATCGGTCTTGATGCGGCTGTTGCGGATATCGTAAAAAGTACGGCAATCTATATGTCAGAGTAGAGGACTGTAAGAAATGTACAAAAAATGGTTCTTGGTTTTTATTGCGCCAAGTCTGATTGGTGTGGCTGTGTTTGTCCTTCTTCCGTTTTTGGATGTGGTGAAACGTTCATTTATGACAGTTGTGTCACATAGTTACACAGGACTTGACAATTACAGGCGCGTTCTTACCAATCAGGCATTTGGACTTGCGGTAAAAAATACAGTGCGGTTTACCTTTACAGCAATTCCGTTGCTTGTGCTGATAGGGCTTATTATTGCGCTAGCGCTCAGTAAAATAAATGACACAAGTGTCATAAAAAGCCTTTACCTGTTTCCGATGGCAATGCCGACGGCGACGGTGGTACTCGTGTGGAGAATGTTTTTCTACAAACAGGATTTTGACAGCCTTGTTGCGGGATATCTGTGGAAAAATCTGGGTTATACGCTGGTGCTTTGGCTTGCGGGAATTGCAGCTATTCCGAATGAGCTTGTGGAGGCGGCAAGGGTGGACGGCGCAGGGTGGTTTCGATGTCTGATGCACGTCAAACTGCCCTGTCTAAAGGGGAGTTTTTATACCATTGTGGTATTGTCCTTCCTAAATTCATTTAAGATTTACAGGGAGGCATATCTCGTGGCAGGCTCGTACCCGAAGGAGGAAATTTACCTGTTGCAGCATATCTTTAATAACTGGTATGTGAATTTGGAACTGGATAAACTTTCTGCCGCGACGGTGCTTGTGGGTGCGTTTCTGTTTGTGTTTATTCTTGTGCTAAACAAGCTTTGGAATGGAGATTAGGCGTATGCGAAAGGTAAGACGTGTTGTGAACGCGGCGGTTGCGATGACCGTAAAACTCATTTTTATTGCGGCAGGCGTTGTCGTCTGTATGCCGGTCTTCCTTGTTATCACAGGTTCTGTGATGGGGAGCGGGGATCTGCATGAATGCCTTGCACCCGTGTTTTTGGACGGACAGGGCTTTGTCACATGGAAGCTGATACCGCAGTATCCGACCTTGGAACACTACAAAAGGCTTTTGATTCAAACGCCGCAGTTTTTCGTGCTCTTTTGGAATAGTATCAAGATTACGCTTTTTATTCTGATCGGACAGCTTGCCGTGGGCGTTCCTGCGGCGTGGGCGTTTGCAGTGTATGAAGTCAGAGGAAAGAATGTGTTGTTTCTCGTTTATGTGACGCTTATGCTTTTGCCCTTTCAGGTGACAATGCTTTCGAGCTATATTATTTTGAATAAATTGTCTTTGTTGGATACGCATATGGCAGTGATTTTGCCGGCGGTGTTCAGCACATTTCCCGTCTTTGTAACGTACGGCGGCTTTCGGGCAATTCCGAAGGCATTGATTGAGGCGGCGCGGATTGACGGGGCAGGGGAGTTTTATATATTTACAAGGCTTGGATTGTCGCTTGGAAAGGGCGGAATTCTTTCAGCGATCGTGTTGGGATTTTTGGAGTATTGGAACATGATTGAGCAGCCGCTTGCCTTTTTGAAGGATAAGGCGCTTTGGCCGCTGTCATTGTATCTGCCGGAAATTGACTGGACACAGGCGGGATTTTCATTTGCCGCGTCGCTTGTGATGCTGCTTCCCGCTGTGTTTGTGTTTATCATGGGACAGGATTATCTGGAGCAGGGGATTATTTATTCGGGGTTAAAGCAATAAGTTCTTTACGATTATTGGGGTTAAGGTTAAAGATGGAAAAGAACAAGAAATGGATCAAACTTTTTTTGGCGTTTTTAGCGGTTATGTGGCTATGTACGATTATTTCAAAAAGCATCTATGTTTCGGGGCTTACGCGTGTGAAAACGGATTCGCTTTCAAAAAAATATATCGAGCATATTGTTGAGGCGGATGGGATTGTTCTTGCGGGCGGCGAGGTGTCGGTCAATACGCTTTCCGGTCTTCGCGTCGAAAAAATTTGCGTGCAGCAGGGCGACGAGGTGAAACAGGGGGATGCGCTTTTTACTGTGGACTTGCGGGATTTGGAGGATTTGATTGCGCAAAAAGAGAACGAAATCGCGCGGATTGAACTGCAGCTTAGTACAGCGCAGTTTAATGAAACTTTGGATGCGCAGAAAAAAGAAGTTGCGCTTTTGTGGGCGAAAGAGGATTATGAGAATGCTGACAAGGAAACTGCGCTTGCTGTGGAGCGCGCGCAGAGTGCACTTTTAAAGGCGGAAAATGAGTTGCAAAAGCATTTGGACACAGATGCGCCGCATACTTCGAGCGCGGACCGGAAAAAGGCGTGGAATAAGTATAATGAGTGGAAGAAGCGCTGTTATGAGCTGGAAGATAAAATTGCCACACTGGAGAAAGAAATCCAAAAACTGAAAAATGAAATAGAAGATGCGGTATCTGCTGTGACGGCAGATGTACAGGCAGAGGGGGCGGAAAGTCTTGCATTAGAACGCGCTGAAACAGAGGACAGTGAAATAGAGAATGTGAAAGCGGATAGAGATGTAAAATCGGAAGCAGGGACAGAGGATAAAAAGGCGCTGCTTGCACAGAAGGAAAAGGAGTTAGAGGAGTTGAAGGCAGAGCTGACTGAGTTAGAACGAAATCCTGTTTCGCAGCCGGATTACTCGGCGGAGGAGAACGCATATGACGCATGGCAGCAGACAAAGTCAGGCTTGGAGGATACGGTACAGGCGGCAAAGCGTGCACTTGAGGACGCAAATCTTGCAAGAGAGAGTACATTAAGGCAGAAACGTCGTGATGTGGCGAGCGCAGAAGTGTTGTCAAACGCAGATGCGACCGTCGGTCTTTACAATATGGAAATCGCGGCACTGCAAGGTGAGATTGCCGATTTGAATGATGTGAAAAGTGAGCAGTGTACGATTACGTCGAAAGTGGACGGCTATGTTGCAGGCATTCTTGTCGCGACAGGGCAGAGAACGACAGATACTGCGGCGATGCTGCTCACGGATACGACATCGGAATGTATGTTCAAGTTCAGCATTACGAAGGAACAGGGGAAATATGTGCGTCTTGGCGATGGCATTGAACTGACGCTAAGTTCTGTAGGGCGAGGGAGCATCAATGTCACGGCAGACTATATTACGGAAAATAATGCGGGCGGTTATGATGTCACTTGCAGACTGGGCGATGCCAAAGCTCCGATTGGGGCTTATGGCATGGTAAAAAGAACGGTGCAGGGCGATTTGCACCCGAATGCTGTGCCGATTGACGCGATTTACAATGAGCATGAAGTGTATTATCTGTTTACGCTACAGGAAAAGACGGGGATTTTGGGAAAAGAATATTATGTGGAAAAGCTCAAGGTAAACGTGACGGATAAAAATGACCGATACGCCGCGATAGAAGGCGCCGCGATAGGAAGTGACGCACAGATTGTTATTTTTTCGTCAAAGGAGTTAAAGCAGGGCGAGAGCGTCAGACCGCAGGAGTAGAAATGCAGGGAAAATCATAGAAGTGATGGGATTAATGCATTGATGTTTTTTATATTTGTGTGTATAATAAGGGTGTA
>JAIEDW010000198.1 GCA_029067805.1 Lachnospiraceae bacterium | reverse complement strand
AGATGGAACTTTCCGCGATGAAGGAAATCGGGAATATTATCACGGGTTCATATTTGAATTCGATTGCAACGATGACCAACTTGAAAATATTGCCGTCGGTGCCGGACATAAGTATCGATATGCTGAACGCAATTTTAAGCGTTCCGGCAATTGAGTTTGGAATTATAGGAGACCAGATCTTGTTAATACAGACCGTATTTACAGATGATGTGGATTTGAATGGTTATTTCATATTGATGCCGGATTTGGAATCTTACTCGAAGATGCTTAGTGCACTTGGAATTACTTTATAATGATATACATGTTTAAGTATAAAGCAAAGGAATGAGGCATACAGTCATGGCAAATATAGTAAAAGTAGGAATGGCTGACTTGAATGTGTGCAAAAGTCCTGATGGAATAACAACACTGGGACTTGGTTCATGTGTGGGAATATGTATAAGAGATCCAATAGCAAAGATTGGCGGTCTGGCGCATGCCATGCTGCCTGACAGCACACAGATAGAAAATAATTCAAACAGATTCAAGTTTGCAGATACGGGAATTGAAGATTTAGTAAATAAGCTGGTTGCGATGGGAGGTAGAAAGACGCGTTTTGAAGCGAAAATCGCAGGAGGCGCACAAATGTTTGCTTTCCAGAATAAGACTGATATGGTACGTGTGGGCGAGCGCAATGTGGAGGCAAGTATAAAAAAACTGAAACAACTTGGAATTCCTTTAAAAGCGCAGGATACAGGTCTGAATTACGGACGTACGATCATATACTATCCTGAAACGGGTGATTTGATTATTCGTTCGGCGGGAAAGCCGGAAAAGACGATTTAAAAGGTTTAAAGACAGAGGGGATACAAAATGGGAAACAAGACACCGCTGATCACACCGTTTTTGATGCTTACCGCGGGAACGATAGCATCGATTATTATGTATGTGAGAGGCTTTGAGTTTAATACAATGCTTTGGATTTTGCTGATCGTGTTGGTCATATTTTACATAATAGGCGATATTGCGAGATATATTTATGCAACGATCAGACCTCGTGTGATACCCACAGCCAATATTGATCGCGAGTTGCTGGAAGCGCTTATGAACGGTGAAGAGATTTCAGGAAATGTAGTGGCAGTTCAGGACAGGGAAGATGCGAATACGAGCGAGGATGTTTCGGAGGAATTGAGTGCGGACGGTTTCATGTCTGAGGAAATGGAAGGTTATTCTGACGAGGAAGGCTATTCCGAAGAGGAACTCGGCGGCTATGAGGAGGACGATACGGACTCTTATGGTTCGGAGGAAGAATTTACCGATGAAAATTAATTAAGGCAACATTGTATAACGGGGGTATGGCATGAATGATACAGAACGTAAAAAGCTATGGGAGGATTACGCCAAAGGAAAAACAGCAGATTTGCGCGAAAAACTCATTCTTGAATATGCGCCATTGGTAAAGGTCGTAGCGGGACGCCTTAGTATGTATCTTGGCTACAATGTAGAATATGAGGATTTGGTAAGTTATGGAATATTTGGTCTGATTGATGCCATTGATAAATTTGATATGGGCAAGGAGGTCAAGTTCGAAACTTACGCAAGCCTCCGTATTCGTGGTGCAATAC
>JAIEDW010000197.1 GCA_029067805.1 Lachnospiraceae bacterium | reverse complement strand
AGATCTCGTCAATGATCGGCTGTTTTAATTCAACTTTTGCCATTTTCTTACCTCCTTATAGATTTATGGATTTGCACGCAAATCCTGCCGAAAGGAGTTATACGATATGTTTCTATTAAAAAAACCTCTTCTATTATGCCGTAACAAAAAGAGAGGTTCCCAAATCCTTATCATAAAAACTCTTTTCCTCGGTAGGCGTATTGTCCTTACACAACAATTGCGTCAGCATTTGTCGTACCTACTGTCTTCGGCATGGTTTTACAACCTTTAATACCATATCATATCCGTTTTGTCTTGTCAACACTTTCCGCATTTTTTTATGATCTGTTCCAGTTAATATATCCATCCCCGTCAATATAGACATTCGGCGAGATGCCTCGCATATAATTGAGCACGCCGTCTGCCTCCTCCCCCGTAAGAAGTCTTGTGCGGCAGTTTTCATGTCTGCACGGAAGAAACTGCATCCGTGCTACTCCTTCGCGGTCAAACGTCACCTCGACCAAACAGGAATTCTGTGCTTTTGAATTGAACCAAAAATTTCCGAGACTGTACACCACAGGCACGCCCTCGACCACATCAATCTTTTGCAGACAGTGCGGGTGATCGCCGATGATCAAATCCACCCCAGCCTTAGCATAAACCGCCGACTGATCCTGCTGCAGCCAGTCAATTTCCTCCTGGCTCTCCGTCCCCCAGTGAATATAAAGAATCACGAAATCGCTGTTTTCCTTCGCCTCCTCAATCACCCTTAAAAGTGCCGACGGATCAAGGCACCGCAATACACCCGCGCTTGTCGCTGTCGCCTCCTTTGTGTCGGGATTCCCGTTGCGTTCAATCTGTGTTGCGCTCACAACTGCGAATTTCATGCCGTTTGCAATGATATAAACCGGCTGCATCGCCTCGTCAAGGTTTCTCCCCGCCCCCACATAGGGAATCTCTGCCCCGTTTAGTACGTCAAACGTATCAAGAAGCGCATCGTTTCCGTAATCATACGCATGGTTGTTTGCAAGCGACACCAAATCCACGCCCATCTCCTCCAAAACCGCAACATGCTTTGGATTCGCCCGAAAGGTAAACTGCTTTCCCTCCGTGGGTGTTCCTCTCTCCGAAAACGGAAACTCATTGTTGATCATAAACACATCCGCAGCGTGCATTCGCTCCAATAATCCCGATAAAAAAGTATCCTCAACACTGCCATTTCTTGCAACATATTGATACATGATGGTGTACGACTCGTCAAAAAGAATATCCCCCGCAAACGCAAAGGTTACCTGGTCTATGTCGGCGCACTCCGCAACAAACGCTTTTTGCCCCAAAGAAACCGCGTCCTCATAAAGCGCACGGTCGATATCCATATTCGTGTCTGTCGGAACCGCTTCTGCCTGTGATAATTCCCATGTTTGTGTTTGTGCCTCCGACAACATCTCCTTTTTTTGCGCAGTGTCAAAATCAGTCGGAAATTGCACAACCACTTTGTCGTTCGGCGCATCCGCCGCCGCTCTTAATTTTTCGAGATACAGCAGCATTCCCGCCAGACCAATTCCGAAAATCATCAATGTAATCGTTACAAAAAGTCCAATCCTTCTTCTCATAATCCCCCTTGCAAGCATCAATGTGTGCATAAACCAAAATGCAAGCCTTACGACTTGCATTCTGGTATCTATCTCTCTTCTATTTCTTTTTCACGATTAGAACTTCGCAACACTAACCTTTACTCCAGGTCCCATTGTAGATGACAATGTAATGCTTCTCAAATACTGTCCCTTCAATGCGGAAGGTCTTGCCTTTACAATTGCATCCAGAAGTGCGTTCACATTCTGTAACAGCTGCTCTTCTGTAAATGATGCCTTTCCGATCGGGCAGTGAATGATGTTTGTCTTGTCAAGTCTGTACTCAATCTTACCAGCCTTGATATCATTGATTGCCTTTGTAACGTCCATGGTTACAGTACCAGCCTTCGGGTTGGGCATTAAGCCCTTAGGTCCCAAAACCTTACCAAGACGACCAACAACGCCCATCATGTCCGGTGTCGCTACAACGACATCAAAATCTAACCAACCATCATTCTGAATCTTCGGAATCAGCTCGTCACCGCCAACATAGTCAGCGCCCGCTGCCTCCGCCTCGTTTACCTTATCACCTTTTGCAAATACCAGAACTTTTACTGTTTTACCTGTTCCGTTCGGAAGGACAACAGCGCCTCTGATCTGCTGATCTGCATGACGTCCGTCACAACCCGTTCTGATATGCACCTCTACAGTTTCATCAAACTTTGCGGTTGCCGTCTTCTTTGCCAGTGCAACAGCCTCGTCAAGCTCATAAAAATTTGCGCGGTCTACCGACTTCGCGGCTTCATTATATTTCTTACCGTGTTTCATTCTATCACTCTACTCCTTTCACAAGATTGAAAATTTTAATTTTCCACTTCGATACCCATAGATCTTGCCGTACCCGCGATCATGCTCATAGCAGCCTCAAGGCTTGCCGCATTTAAGTCGGGCATCTTTAACTCAGCAATCTCCTGTATCTTTGCCTTTGAAATCTTGGCAACCTTCGTCTTGTTCGGTGTTGCCGATGCAGTTTTTAAGTTACAAGCCTTCTTTAATAAAACTGCTGCAGGCGGAGTCTTTGTGATAAA
>JAIEDW010000196.1 GCA_029067805.1 Lachnospiraceae bacterium | reverse complement strand
GCTACGTTCTTTTTGTTCCTCTCGATTATTCCGGCAATCATGATGGTGAGCGGTGTGCTTCCGCATGATGTGATGATTAAAAAAAGTATGGTAACGATTTCACAGGCAGTCATTCCCGAGCGGGTATACCATTTTCTTGTTTCAATCGTAGACAGCTATGACGGAGATAATGTGACACTTCTGTCAGTTTCTGCACTTGTAGTCATCTGGTCTGCGTCAAAGGGTGTGCTTGCGCTGACGCGTGGACTGAATCATATTTACGAGGTTGAGGAGTCGAGAAATTATATTATACTGCGTTTAAGAGCGGCATTTTATACCATGTTTTTACTGATGGCGATTTTATTATCAATCGGTCTTCTGGTGTTTGGAAATACGATCGGAGGGTGGTTCCATGTGGCACGGGGAGCTGCCTCAAGTGTTTGGAGAGTCTTGGGAGCACTGCGTCACATTCTGGTTGCGGCGATGATTTCAGTCGTGTTCTGTACGATGTACTGTGTGCTTCCCAATAATCAGCTTACATGGAAAGACCACTATCCGGGCGCTGTGTTCACATCGGTTTTCTGGACGTTGTACTCTTTTGGATTTTCCGTGTATGTGGATTATTTTGGTGGTTTTTCGATGTATGGGAGCTTGACGACGATAATTATTGTGATGATCTGGCTTTACTTTTGTATGTATATCTTTTTCTGTGGAGCGCTTGTGAATAAGTGGATTGTGGATGGATATATAGAGGATTACTTTTAAGTTCTTCGTTTTTGTTTGTATGTATGGCTTGATAAGTGATTGTGTATCTGCTATACTCATAAAAGTTGTAAGTTTATACCATGAGATAAATTGAGACTGTATGAAAGCCTGTCGGGTATTATTGCAGTTGTGGAGGGATAGAATGACTACACTGGGAATTGTGATGGTGGGAGTGGTTATGGCAATAGGTGGATTGGTCTGTTTTCTGTTTGCGCTTTTGCGGTGGGACCAATATTCGCAGCATCCGAAATTTTTTCCGTTGGCGGGCACTGCCCCTTGGAAGGTAGATGTACATAAATCGCTTTATGAGACATACGGGGATAAGGCGGTTAGAAAGTATGTATTGATTACGTCACTTGTCTTTGTGATCTTAGGCATCTGGATGTCTGTCGGGGTGTTGAGAGACGATGCGGAGCGTAAGCAGATCTATACTTATCCGCAGGTGCGGCAGGGAGATATTGTTCCCTTTGCGGGGGGAGAACTGACGATGGGAGAAATGGATATTTCCGGGAAATTTACGGCAACCCGCTTTAATGTGGATGAAAATCGCTATGAGGAGGTTGAAGTGAAAACGGATATGCCTGGTGAAGCTTTGTTGTTGCTGAATACAACCCTTACCAATAACAACGACAACACATTGACCGTTTTACTGGATGATATTGAATTTTTTGCAAAACCGGTGGATGAGGGAAATAACATAAAGGGACGAATGGCAGTTAACGGCTATCTGAATCAGACGGGAAAAATAGAGCTGGACGCGGGAGAGAGTGTGCCGATTTCCTTTTGGATCAAATTTTCGAAAGAAGAACGGAAACAGGATTTTATGCTGGTTATACAGTGTGATGGGACAGGTTGCCGATTGATGTCCGGGCGATAAAAGGTGGTATGAAAAAATTCGTTCTTGACTTTTGAGCTTATATATCATATGATTGTTTTTAGATATTTTATAAAAAATAATGTTTAAAATGCGATGAAGGTGCAAAGTAGTGTCATATTTTCTTTCAGAGAACGGAGGTCACCGGCTGAAAGCCTCCCAAGTTCAGATATGATATCGAATTTCCCACCGGAGCTGCTTTTTTGAAACCGGTATGTCAGTACGGGCTGTAGGAAAAGACGTGAATGACGCGTTAAGTATGTAGAGTGTCCATGTGTGTAAGTACATGGAAATATGGGTGGTACCGCGGTTTATTCGTCCCTTGCAGATGTTTCTGCAAGGTTTTTTTGTTCTATAGGAAATTGCAGCAGTGAACCCTTTTTGTCTGCTCAGGGACGATTTTAAGAAACGCAATCTAAAGGAGGAAACATATGAAAGAGAAATTAGAGAAAATCAAGGCGGAGGCGCTTCGCCAAATTAACATGAGCGATGCGCTCGACAAATTAAATGACGTGCGTGTCAACTTTTTGGGAAAAAAGGGAGAGCTTACTGCCGTATTAAAGAGTATGAAGGACGTGGCTCCCGAGGACAGACCCAAAATAGGACAGCTTGTAAATGAGGCGAGAGAGGAAATCGAAAAAGGTCTTGAGGAAGCAAAGACAAAAATGGAGAGAAAGCTTCGTGAGGCGAGAATGAAAGCGGAGGTCATTGACGTGACGCTCCCGGCAAAGAAAAATAATGTAGGACACCGTCACCCCAATACGATTGCGCTTGAGGAGGTTGAGCGTATCTTTATCGGAATGGGATATGAGGTTGTGGAAGGTCCCGAGATTGAGAAAGATTATTATAATTTTGAAGCGCTGAACATTCCGGCAGATCACCCGGCAAAGGACGAACAGGACACGTTCTATATAAACGCGGATATTCTGCTTAGAACGCAAACTTCCGGCGTACAGGTGCACGAGATGGAGAAGGGAAGACTGCCGATCCGAATGATCGCGCCGGGACGCGTGTTCCGTGCGGATGAAGTGGACGCGACACATTCTCCTTCTTTCCACCAGATAGAGGGACTTGTTATTGATAAAAACATTACGTTTGCGGACTTAAAGGGAACGCTTGCGGAATTTGCAAAAGAACTTTTCGGAGAAGGGACAAAGGTAAAATTCAGACCGCATCATTTCCCGTTTACGGAGCCGTCGGCAGAGATGGACGTGTCATGCTTTAAGTGCGGCGGAAGCGGATGCCGTTTCTGCAGAGGCGAAGGTTGGATTGAGATTCTCGGCTGCGGCATGGTGCATCCCAAGGTGCTTCAAATGTGCAACATCGATCCGGAGAAATATACAGGCTTTGCGTTCGGTGTAGGTCTTGAGCGAATTGCGCTGTTAAAGTATGAGATTGATGATATGCGTCTTTTGTATGAGAATGATATCCGGTTTTTAAAACAGTTTTAACGGTTAAGGAATAGAAGAATGGAGGATGAATTATGAACACACCATTATCATGGATAAAGGCATATGTGCCCGAGTTGGAGTGCACGGATAAAGAATACGCGGATGCGATGACGCTTTCGGGCACAAAGGTTGAGGGTTGTGCGCGTCTTGACAATAATCTTGAGAAGATTGTCGTAGGACGTATTGAGAAAATTGAGCGTCACCCCGACGCAGATAAACTGATCATCTGTCAGGTCAATATCGGAACGGAAACGATTCAGATTGTGACAGGTGCGCCGAACTTAAAAGAGGGTGACTATGTACCGACGGTTCTTGACGGCGGAAAAGTTGCGGGAGGACATGACGGCGGTCCGCTCCCCGAAAACGGAATTAAAATCAAGGCGGGTAAGTTAAGGGGCATCGAATCAAACGGTATGATGTGCTCTATTGAGGAGCTTGGTTCCAGCCGTGACATGTATCCCGAGGCGCCCGAAGACGGTGTATATGTGTTCAAAAAGGAAGTGACGCCGGGCGAAGATGCGATAGAAGCTCTTGGACTTCACGATACGGTTGTGGAGTATGAGGTGACTTCAAACCGTGTGGACTGCTACAGCGTTTTGGGCATTGCAAGAGAGGCAGCGGCAACGTTTCGAAAACCGTTTATTGCGCCCGCTGTTACGGCAAAGGGAAACGGTGAAGATGTAAATAACTATATTTCAGTTGAAGTTCATGATGAGGACCTTTGCACGCGTTATTGTGCGAGAATCTGCAAGAATATCAAGATTGCGCCTTCACCCGAGTGGATGCAAAGACGTCTTGCGGCATGCGGTATCAGACCGATTAACAACCTTGTAGATATCACAAACTATGTCATGATGGAGTACGGTCAGCCCATGCATGCGTATGATATGCGCACGGTTGCGGGAAATAAGATTATTGTAAAGCGCGCAAAGGACGGTGATACCTTTGAAACGCTTGACGGTCAGGTAAGAAAGCTGGATTCTAATATGCTTATGATTTGCGATGCCGAGAAAGAAATCGGTCTTGCGGGTATTATGGGCGGAGAAAATTCAAAGATTACCGATGACGTGCAGACGGTTCTTTTTGAGGCGGCGACCTTTAACGGCGCAAACATCAGAAAGTCATCGAAAAGAGTGGGGCTTCGAACAGACGCGTCAAGTATTTTCGAGAAAGGACTTGACCCGAGAAACGCAGAGGAAGCAATCAACAGAGCATGTCAGCTCATTGAGGAGCTTGGCTGCGGTGAAGTGGTAAGCGGTATTGTTGACGTGAAAGCGCCCTTGAAACCGTTAAAGCAGATTGAATTTGCTCCGGATAAGATCAACCGGTTCCTCGGCACAGATATCGCAAGGGAGGAAATGCTGGAAATCTTTGGCAGACTGGAACTTGCGTATGACGAAAATACAAATATGATCACGGTTCCTTCGTTCCGACAGGACGTGGAGGGTTTTGCGGATATCGCGGAGGAAGTGGCGAGATTTTACGGTTATGACAAGATACCGACTAACCTTCCGAGCGGAGAGGCGATGACGGGAAAACTGTCATTTAAGTTAAGAATTGAGGAGAAGGCAAGAGATATCGCGGAGTATTGCGGATTTTCACAGGGAATGTGCTATTCGTTTGAGAGCCCGAAGGTGTTTGACAAGCTGTTGCTTCCCGCAGACAGCGAGCTGCGAAAAACGGTTACGATTTCAAATCCTCTGGGAGAAGATTTCTCGATTATGAGAACCATTTCGCTCAACGGAATTTTGACTTCTCTTGCTACCAATTATAATAGAAGAAATAAGAATGTACGTTTGTACGAGCTTGGAAACATTTATATTCCAAAGAGTATTCCCGTGGTGGATTATGTTGACGAGAGAATGCAGTTCACGCTTGGAATGTACGGAGACGGTGATTTCTTCACGATGAAAGGCG
>JAIEDW010000195.1 GCA_029067805.1 Lachnospiraceae bacterium | reverse complement strand
GAGCCAATAATTAGCACTTTGTTGATGTCTTCTCTTTTTGGCATAAAATATCTCCTTTGTTTTTATGAATTGCATTATCATATAGAATGATACCTCTACTCATTATATAGGATTTTTGGAAAAATACATATACATTCTTGAAAATTTTTTCATGTTTGTATCATTTTTATAGATTCATAATGCCGAACGGATGGGATTATGTTATAATGTCGTAAGACATTATACACGCGTGAATGGGTAGAAATTACACACCCCAAAAGGAGATAACATAAAATGGAACTGCAAAAACTAGACGAAATACGCGAACGCTTTTCCCATGACCGCTTTGCCACCGTAAACGGCGCATACATAGAGGAAGTGGCGGAAGGCTATGCAAAATGCACGATGCAGATAACCGACAATCATAAAAACGCACTTGGAGCAGTGATGGGCGGAGCAATCTTTACGCTTGCCGATTTTACCTTTGCTGTGGCGGCAAACTGGATGGAAAATTCGGTCGTATCGTTAAATGCATCCATCACTTTCCTCGGAAAGGCAAAAGGAAAAATCCTGATTGCGGAGGCGAAAAAAATCAGATCGGGTAGAACGACTTGCTATTATATTGTGGAGATTACAGATGAACTTGGGAGTCAGATTGCGCATATGACTTCGAACGGATTTACTGTGTGATTATTATGGAGAGAGAAAAAAACAAAAAGAGAAAAAAGTATATCAAGCCTACAGACTTTGTCTACCTGGGGGCAATTGCACTAATGCTGCTGCTTGTATTCGGATACAAGGCAAGGCAGGAAATGCTCAGCAGACTCTCGCCCGGTGACGAGGTGACGTTTGGAACATATCTGGATGAACCGATTGTGTGGCGTGTGCTAAAAGTAGAGCGCAACCATGCAGTGCTTGTTTCTGATCAAATTCTTACAATGAAAGCATTTGATGCGGCAGAGAGCGGCGTGTATGCACTTGACGATACAGGCGGCAAGTGGCTGATTGATGATAAAAGGACGCTTGAGAATCTTGAAATGCAGGAGTATACACACGGTACGAACGATTGGAGCCGTTCCGACATCAGAACGTGGCTCAATTCCAATCACGTCAATGTTGTTTATGAGGGAAACGGACCGGCCGGGAAATCGATGGCGGAGGAGAAAAACGGCTATCTTTTTGAAGCCGGATTTTTGAGCGGATTTAGTGACAAGGAGCAGGAGGCAATTATTTTGACGCACAATGTCACCAAAGGAAATGTGCTGTCGGATGGTGACGTGGAAACGGACGATCTGGTGTATCTGCCAAGTTTAGATGAGCTGGAATGGTTTTATGACGCTAATGTCAACGTGTTTGCCGTTCCCACCGATTCGGCGATTGAACGTGATGAAACCAATTCTTATAAGATTTATTCGGTTGATTGGGGACTGGAGCCGTATGTATGGTGGCTTAGAGATCCTGTCGAGGGGTCTTCGAGTAAAGTGCATGCGGTGAACAACGGATATGGCGACAAGCTTCTGATAGAGCGGATTGCGGGTATTGGGGGGAATGGCGTCAGACCTGTTGTTACAGTCGATGTGAGAAAATTTACGGAATTAAAAAAGACGCCGCTTGTGCAGCTTTCCGAAAAATAAAAAATGGGGCCTACAGGGCTCGAACCTGTGACCCTCTGCTTGTAAGGCAGATGCTCTCCCAGCTGAGCTAAGACCCCAAATAAAATGATGTAGCAGTAATCACTGCCGACTTCTACACTATACTAAGATTTTGAAAAAAAGTCAATAGCTTTTCCAAGAAATCTTGACAATTGCTAACAAATTGTATGAAAATTATATCTAACTAAGATAATTTGTGTGAAAATTACATAAATTATCGCACAAATTTAAACGAGATACAGGCTATGAAAAAAGTTTCTGACTTTTTCGACAAAAAGAAACGCCGCATTTTGTAGTATCTTAGGGATATAACAGGAACAATGGGTAATTATGGCGTTACCGCGCAAAATATGCGATAAGTTACGGTTGCAAGATAAATTGACATTCTTATATAATTAATTTTACCAAATCTTGCCGTATTTTGAAAAATAAAGGATATTAGGTTTGTATTGAATGAAAAAATGGAGGAAAAGCGAATGGAACAATTAAACGTGGTGTCACAACAGGATAATGAAAGGATTTTTAACATTTTGAGCGATCTGCTTTCAAAAGATAAAGCGTTTCAGATTATGATAACAGTACCCGCTGGTGACAAAAGCACAAGTGATGAAGCAAAAAAGCTTTTTGGAGCAGAAAGTAAGACGATGTTCGAATCCGATCACAGAACGCATGATCTTGAAAAGGACGTCACGGACATGATACATGAAATCGGTGTACCTGCTCATATAAAGGGTTATCAGTATCTAAGGGAAGCAATTATGATGTCGGTGGAGGATACCGAAATGTTAAATTCCATCACAAAAATCCTCTATCCGTCTATTGCAAAGAAATTTCAGACGACGCCAAGTCGTGTGGAACGTGCGATAAGACATGCCATTGAGGTCGCATGGAGCAGAGGAAAAATGGAAACGCTGGACGCACTTTTTGGATATACGATCAATATCGGAAAAGGAAAGCCGACCAACTCGGAATTTATCGCACTGATCGCGGATAAAATAAGGCTTCATTACAGGGCATAAAAATACACGAATTTCTTTACAATTTATGTCAGTTTGGTGTATAATAAAGCGAGGTACACACTGCACAATAAATTGTAAGAAAGGGATTTGATGATATGAAGAATATTTTGTTTGTAGCGTCGGAAGGCGTACCATTTATTAAAACAGGTGGTCTTGCGGATGTAGTAGGTTCTCTTCCTAAGTATTATGATAAGAGATATTTTGACGCGAGAGTTATTTTGCCGAAGTACATGTGTATGTCGGACCAGATGAAATCTTTGATGCAGTATCGGACGCATTTTTATATGGATTTTATGGGACAGAATGAATACGTGGGCGTTCTTGAGGCACAATA
>JAIEDW010000194.1 GCA_029067805.1 Lachnospiraceae bacterium | reverse complement strand
TCCTGCTTCAAGGGCAGTTCTCCTTTGCAGTAGCCTTGTGAAATATCTGTGATTTTCATGCCGAGGAGATGGATAAATCCTTGCGTATTATAAAAATGTTCTTTGATATGATCGTAATTCATGACAAACCTCCGTTTTCAGTGCGATAAGACGATACCATTTACCATTTTATCCGTTTTTTGGTATTTTTCAAGGATTATCTTTTTATTATATACTTTTTTGGGGAAAACCGATATACTTTTATCAGAGGAAAGTTTAATAAAAATGACACAAGTGTCACAAAGGAGAAAGAGAATGAAGCTGTTATACGCGACAAAAAATCCCGCAAAAATAGAGGCGATGCGTAGAAGAGTATCTGTTTTGGGGATTACAATTTACGGTTTTAATGAGCTAAATATGGAATTACCGAAGGTTCCGGAAACAGGAAAATCTCCTTTGGAGAATGCCATACAGAAGGCAAAGGCATATTTTGAGATTTTGAAAGTGCCGTTGTTTTCGTGTGATTCCGGACTTTATTTTGACAATGTACCCGATGAAATCCAGCCGGGTGTGAATGTGCGGACAGTGAACGGGAAGCGGCTGAGTGATGCGCAGATGCAGGAATATTATATGGGACTTGCAAAGCAGTATGGTGATTTGACAGCGAGGTACAAGAATGCAATTTGTCTGGTGCTTGACGAAAATCACATTTATTCGGCGATGGATAGAAATATGGAGAGCGAGCCGTTTATTATGACATCAAAGCCGCATCCGAAAACCAACCCCGGTTTTCCGCTTGACAGTATTTCGATTGATATTAAGACGGGGAAATATTATTATGACTTACAGGGTGACAGGCTTGACGAGGTTGCTGTGGAAGATGGGTTTTTAGAGTTTTTAAAAAAGCATACTGGAAATGCGGATAAGGGACATTATACCGATGCATCTTGAATCAGTCGTGGAGCTGTGATAAAATGGAAACGGCAATTTTAACTTGTCAGTAGGATTCGGATAAGGAGCAAATTATGATAAAAAATTGTCAGGCTGTGTCATTAGGATTATTGATCATAGCGTTCCTATATATATATACGGTTTTTTATGAGGAAGCGCAGGAAAAAGAAACATTTAAGGAATATGTGGAACAGTATGTGGAAGAGGCGAAAAGTGATATTGAGTGGGACAAAGTTGCAAGGGTAGTTATGATAGAAGGAAGGCTTTATTACGATACAGGAAAGGAAAGTCCGCCACGTGGCTGTTGTATTTTGGATGGAGAGATTACGTCAATGACTGATGGTTCCGAAATGCCAGCCGAGGACAATCAGTCCAACTTTGGCACCGACTATGGATATTGCTACGTAACGGATGATGCAGTAGAGCTAGCGATAGATAAAAAATGGATTCTTTTTGTGTGTCGAGGTGATGAGTAAATAACTATGATAAAGGGAAATCAGAAAGGAGAACAGGAATAAAATGGGAAGAATTTTTAAATTTAATCAGGATGTGGATACGGATCAGATTATTGCGTCGCAGTATATTATCTATCCGACCATCGATGAGATGAAGGTACATACGTTTGAATCGCTTGACGCGGATTTTGCGTCACAAGTACAGCCAGGCGATTATGTGGTGGCATCGGATAATTTCGGGTGTGGTTCCTCAAGGGAGCAGGCGCCGAGCGTGCTAAAAGCATTGGGAGTCAAGGCAGTGGTAGCAAAGTCTTTTGCCCGTATCTTTTATAGAAATGCAATCAATATCGGACTTCCGGTAATTGTCTGCAAGGATTTGCATGACAATGTCAATGCGGGTGATGATATGGAGCTTTCGATGAAGGAAGGCATTGTGCGTGTAAATGGGAAAGAATATGAGTGCACAAAGCTGCCGGAATATATGCAGGGAATCCTTGATCAAGGTGGATTGATTGCATCATTAAACAAATAAGGGAGAGATAAAAATGGGAATGACAATAGCAGAGAAAATTATCGCGGCGGCAGCAGGCGTTAGCGAAGTGAAGCCGGGCGATATTCATACAGTAGAACTTGACCGTCTGATGAGCAACGACGGAACGACACATCTTACGATTGACATGTACAATCAACTGAAAAATCCGCAAATAGCGGACGTGAACAAACTCGTGTGGATTGTAGATCACAACGTACCTTGCGACAGTGTAAAGACGGCGGCATCACACAAAAAGATGCGTGATTTTGCAAAGGAGCATGGAATTACATTTTATGAGGGTGCGGGTGTATGTCATCAGGTGATGATGGAGAACCATGTTACGAGCGGCGAACTGATATTCGGTGCGGACAGTCATACCTGTGCATATGGTGCGGTTGGCGCGTTCGGCACGGGTGTTGGCTGTACCGACTATTTGTATGCGATGGTGACAGGAAAATCATGGCTTTTGGTGCCGGAAACGCTCAAATTTAATCTCACAGGAAAGTTGAATGACGGTGTTTATGCGAGGGATTTGATTCTTTCGATTATTGGCATGATTGGCGCGAACGGCGCAAATTATATGGCGATGGAGTTTGGCGGAGAGGGACTAAAGACGCTGAACATGAGTGATAGAATCGCAATCTGCAACCTCTGTGTAGAAGCAGGTGCAAAAACAGCACTGATGGAGGTTGACGAGATTACGCTTGACTATTTAAAGGCACACGGCAGAGAACCGAAGCATTGTTTTCAGAGTGATGACGATGCGGTATTTGCGCATGTTTATGACATCGACCTTTCCACAATCAAGCCAATTGTGGCAAAACCGCATTTTGTTGACAGTGTGGTTGACGCAAAGGAATGTGTGGGAACGCATATTGACGAGGCGTTTCTTGGATCCTGCAACAATGGACGGATTGAGGATCTGAGAGTGGGCGCGAAACTGATTAAAGGAAAGAAAGTTCACCCGCTTGTGCGATTTTTGGTTGTTCCTGCAAGTGCAGAGGTTTACAGACAGGCGCTTTCTGAGGGAATTCTTGATACCTTTATGGAAGCCGGTGCAATTGTGATGAATCCGAATTGCAGTGTTTGCTGGGGAAGCTGTCAAGGCGTAATCGGGGAAAACGAGGTGCTGATCAGTACAGGCACGCGTAATTTTAAGGGACGTGCAGGGCACAAGGATTCGTTTGTGTATCTTGCGTCAGCGGCGACGGTTACGGCATCTGCGATCAAGGGCGAAATTGCCACGGCGGATTTGGTGTAGTTTGTAGAAAGGTTAGGTTTTTCAATATGGAACAATTCAGCGGTAAAATATGGGTGCTTGGTGATGACATTGACACAGACATCATCATACCTACGGAATATTTGGCGTTAAAGACAGTAAATGATATGACGCCCTATGCGTTTTCTCCTCTGCGCCCCGAGCTGGCTGCTCAGATTAAGGAGGGGGATATCATTGTTGCAGGGAAAAATTTTGGCTGCGGTTCGTCAAGAGAACAGGCGCCGGAAATCATAAAAGCGCTCGGAATAAAATGTGTCATCGCAAAATCCTTTGCGCGCATTTTCTTTCGGAATGCAATCAATAATGGACTTCTGTTAATCGAGAATGAAACGCTTCGAGACGCGGTGAGTGAGGGCGATGAGATTACCGTCACGATCAATGAGGCGATAGAACATAAGGGAATACAATATCCAATTACATCACTTCCGGAAAATCTTGTGGATATTATTCAGGCGGGCGGTCTTGTAAAAGCGATGCGTAAGCTCAACGGCTTAGACTAATCAGAGAAAGGCAGGGGAATACAATGGGTTCAACGATTATAGAGAAAATTGTAGGAAATAATGTCGGAAAGACGGTAAAGCCGGGAGAGATTGTGACCGTAAATGTAGACCGTGTGATGATACACGACATTTTTATTCCGTTTGTGGCAACAAAATTTGAGGAGATGGGCTTTCAAGAGCTTTGGGACGCAGACAAAGTGGTATTGATTTACGACCATTTAGTGCCGGCAAGCCAGGTGGACGATACGAGGCATTTTAAGGTAGGAAATGAATTTGTCGAAAAATACGGCATGAAAAATATCCACCGTTCCGATGGTATCTGCCATCAGCTTATGACAGAAGCAGGCTATGTAAAGCCCGGAAATATTGTATTTGGTACGGACAGTCATACAACAACATACGGCTGTGTGGGTGCATTTTCATCGGGCATCGGATATACAGAAATGGCAAGCATTTTGGGAACGGGCACCCTTTGGATTCGTGTTCCTGAAACGATAAAAGTAAATATTACGGGAAAACTGCCTGAAAATGTTATGGCAAAGGATATTATTCTGAAATTAATCGGTGATTTAGGTGCGGACGGTGCAACATACAAGGCGCTTGAGTTTACCGGAGATACTGTGGAGAATATGTCAGTGGCATCAAGAATGTCCATGTCAAACATGGCGATTGAGGCGGGTGCAAAATGTGCGCTTTTCACACCAGATGAGAAAACAGCTGAATATTGTGGGATAACATTGACCGACAAGGAAAAGGAT
>JAIEDW010000193.1 GCA_029067805.1 Lachnospiraceae bacterium | reverse complement strand
TTGCTTCTCTCGGTATCGCTGTAAAAACATTCATACAGCGTGTCCGAGGCGCTGACGCAGGTATCGTACAAATAGCTTTCGCACAACCCCGTGATATTCTTCTTATTTACCATATAGGATACCATTAAAATCCCAACGATCAGAATAATAGAAGTAAATGTAATTAGTATCGCAATCTTGCTGCGTATAGACTTCATTTGTTCTCTCCTTTAAATATTACTTTTTCGTGCAGCCGGTGCAGAAGGCGTGACAATCTGCCGAACGATTACTCCGCCGCCTTCCCGAATGCCCAGTTTTCCTTCGTGGATTGTACCACCTGATCCCAGCTTACTTTCCCGATACAGTACTCATGGAGCATTTTTGCCAGTTCATTCTTAAAGCTCTCATTTGGAAATGCCGTAAAATCCCAGTTCACCGATTTTTTGGAGGTATCGGAGATATTGGAGACCACCTGCCTTGCCAGCGGGTCGCTGGGGCTTTCCTCATAGGAAAAGGTGCTAAACGGGGAAATAAAACCTAAGGAATTCGTAACATATTTCTTCCCTTCCTCGGAGCCGTACAGCCATTCCAGGAAATCAATGGACGCCTGCTGGTCCGCCTCGCTTGCAAGGCTGCTCACGCAGATGTAACTCTCCGTGCCAATGCACAGTCCCTGTTCCTCCTCGCCGTCTGCACCTATATAAATCGGCAGGAATTTCACATCCGTCTCCTTCACCTGGTTGCCGTCGATCTGTGAAATCTGACCCCATGCCCAGTTGCCGTTCTGCACCATCGCCGCCTTTCCCAGCGCGAACTCCTCCATAGAGTTATCCACGGTCTTTGAGGCAAGCTCCTCGGGAGCAGCACAGGAATTATTAATGTACAGGTCGAAAATGTTTTTAAAGTTCTCTTCATAGCTGAAATCTAATTCTGGCTCATCCGCAATCCCTTTCTCGGTAAACTCATAGTAAACCGGGAGATTCATCAGGTGCGTCTTCCAGCGCCATTCCTCCCCTTCGCTGAACGAGGTTGACGCAAACACCCCTTCAATGCCAAGCTCGTCCAGATGCTCTGACATATCTTCCACCAGTGCCTTGAGCTTACTGAAATTATTGACTTCCTCCATGCCCATAAAATCTGTCTTTCTGGATGTCAGCGAAAAATACTTCTGCATCACGCTATCGTTGTAGATGATGCCGTATCCCTCCACTACATAAGGAATCCCGTAGACACCGTTTTCTCCCGTGACTGCCATATCCGGCTCGATCAACCAGGAATAAAATTCGGTATCGCTCAAATCCCTGCAGTAATTCTTCCATTTCGCATAATCGACAGGACCGTTAATCTGAAACAGCGTGGGCGCACCCTGCTTTGCGATCTCCGATTTCAGCGTCTGCTCATAGCTGCCGCTCGCCGCTGTCAGGATTCTGACCTCTACGCCTGTCTTCTCCTCATAAACCTCAGCAATCTCTTTCCAGGCATCCGTCGATTCCGGCTTGTAATTCAAATAGTATATTCTGGCAGTATCCTCCTTCTGTCCGCATCCTGCTAAGCTTCCCAGCGCCAGACAGGCGGACAACCCAGCCACAGTCAATATCTTCCGTTTCATCTGCTTTCCCTCCATTCGACATTGATGAAATTATTCCGATTTCATTTTTTGTTTTTATCCTTGAAATCCTGCTTCGCAGGATTTTTTCCTTGTTCGCAATTACCTATTACTTTTAATCATTACTTTTAGCCATGAGCAAAACTCCACACTATATGGCAAATCTCTTTCATAATAACAAAAAAACTCTTAAAAAGTGGTTTTGGCAGAATTGGTTGGTTTTTAGGCAGATTTGGTTAAATGAAAAAATGTGCCTGTTTTTTATATTGTACCGCGTTCACCTATGAACGAATCAAGGGGTTTTGGGAAATTTTATTGACAAAAATCCGCAAGAGCATATATACTCTTTTATGTTTATGTGAGTAGAAAGGAGTTTTTATGGACGATAAAATCAAAGGACTTTTTCCGATCACTCAGGCGGCGGCTGCCTGCGGACTCTCCCGCAGTACTCTCATGCGCATGGAAGAGAAAGGGCTGCTTACCCCCGCTTACATATCTCCAAATAGCGGGCGGCGCTACTACGACAACCACAATATCTCCCGTATTTTACAGATACAGCAGTTTCAGTCAATGGGATTTAACGCAAAAGAGACGTCTGCCTATTTTACGCAGGGCGGCGACGTATCAGAGCTTCTCGCCATATTGGAAGACAAACTGAGCCTGTTACAAAGAAATGTGGAAGAATTGCGGATTCGTGCAAGTACAAGTCCCGATATGTCCGTACAGATGATAACGCTTCCCGAAACCGTCTGCTGTACGCGCAGGTACACCCTGCTGACGGTACAGGAAAAATATGACGCCATGTATGACTTTTTCCATGAATGTGTTGAAAACGGATATGTTCTTGCACAGGAGCCGCTTTTTATCATAAATGAGCGTACCGATTATTTGGAAGGGCAGATCTCTACGGAGCCCTATCCGTTGCATGTATGTGTGCCCGTCCAGCCTGAGAGCGCGCCCGAAAGCGCTGTCCGTTTTCCTTCCTGCAAGGCACTCTCCGTCTTATTTTACGGCGATTATAACCGTCTGGATGAAGCATGGCTTAGGCTTGGCAAGGAAGCGAAGGAGCGCGGGCTTGTCCCTGCCGCACTGCCGCGCGGGATCGCTATCGTGGCTCCTTATACCGGGAGGGAAATCGATCCAGGGAAATATTGTTCGAGGATTGTGATGCCGGTGACGGAAGGTTAAGAATGCGGTTTTTTTGCAATAAAAAAGGTGCATGATAATGTATTTCTCTCTTTATCATGCACCAAGTTTCTATTCGATTTTTTATTAAGGCATTCTGACTATATCACATTTCCAAAACACTCCTTAAGTCTGTGTAATTTCCTCCCACTTATTCCTTTTTACAAAATGGATTTTCTTTGGAGTAAGCAACTGCCGCACTATTAAATTCATCAGAACTCATATTATCAAATCTCTCCCTCTGCCACTTTGTATAATCAAATTTTTCCCTATTAATCACTGCAATAAACCGTTCTGTTTCCACTACTCCCAGTTTCTCTAATAAACAATGAATCCCTCTGTTCATAATTTCAATATCACTAACCATATAAATCTCCCTCCAATCTTCTGATAAAGTCTATCGGATTTAACATCTGAATCTCATTTGTATGATATTTTAGTAATCAATCATCAGTGGTAAGAAAACAGTCACAAGACGAATATATCGCACAAGCTACATGATAAGCATCTTTCAATATGAATTATCAATCACTTAGCAATACACGCTTCCTCTCAATCATTTCCTCGATTCTCTCGATATATTGGGCGTCATCCTTCACATTATCACACCGCTCAATCCGCCCGTCGGGATATACTCGTTTGGATGCGTTATGTGTATACTTGCAGATTTCTGTTCATTCTTCTTTTCATGCCGAGAAAAAACCATACTTGACAACTAGCACAACATACTTTATACTATAAAAAAGAGATGGGTTTTTTGCCAAGTAAAATCTTATGGTTCGAAAGGGTTGCTCGTTTCTTTTTTTATGTCCATAATGTCATAAAGATACATTTTTCCATCAACATCATGCCGTATCAGCATAGAGGCATGAAACACATTGTACCGTTCTGACTTCCCATTTTCATTATAAACAGGTAGCGCAAAACGCGAATTATACCGATACCAGCCGTTTGCGGCATTTCTATTGTGTTTTTCTCCGGAATTTTCCCTAAAATGTTTTCCAGTTGCAATCTCAAGCATTTCGGGTATGCCTTGTGATGCGTTTGCCTTTGCTTTCGCATTTGCCCCTTTTAGGGAATATGTATATCGGGAACCGGTGTATTCATCCGGTAATTCTTTTCCAATATACACAATATCCTTTGTTTCAGCAATTTCATAAAACTCACCTACAAAAGTATCAAGGTAATTCTTTACATCGTCCCAATTTACAGACCTTTTTCCTTTGAATATAATATCATTGATTAGTACAATCTTATTTCCCTTTAAGTCTGTTATTATGTTTACATTTCTATCCAAAACTATTCCCTCCGTCAAAATGTCTGTAATTGTCATATTTTGTCCATTTTTTTAATTATCAATCACTTAGTAATACACGCTTCCTCTCAATCATTTCCTCAATTCTCTCGATATATTGGGCAACGTCCTTCACATTATCACATCGCTCAATCCGCCCGTCGGGATATACTCGTTTCGTAATCGAACCAGCGCCCAATGCAACGATGGTCTGCACTTCCTCCATGATCAAAATGTTATAAATGCCATACTTCCCTTCTCGCGCATAACCGACATTCTCAAAATTTCCCGACATATTTTTCTGCCGATAAAGATAGTATGGTTTCATGCCTAGCTTCTCCGCGCCTGTTCTCGAAATCTCCATTGTACTGTCCGTATTTTTGATGGAAGCAATACCGTTTTCCTCAATCCATTGACTCAGCTTTGACGCTCTCTTAATTGCCAGCGAATGAACGGTAAAACTATCCGGATTCAGCTTCACAATCTCGTCAACCGTATATTGCACGTCCTCCTCGAGTTCTCCCGGAAGCCCCAAAATGATATCCATATTGATGTTGTCAAAACCGACCTCCCTTCCAAGCAAAAACGCCTGTCTTACCTGTTCCACTGTATGCTGTCTGCCAATCCGTTTCAGCGTTTCGTCCCTCATGGTCTGCGGATTTACGGATATACGCGTAACGCCATGCTTTTTTAGAACCTCCAGTTTCTCCCTCGTAATACTGTCAGCGCGTCCCGCCTCCACTGTAAACTCCACAACATGACGAAAATCCAGCTTCTCCCTGATATGCAAAAGAAGTCTGTCAAGCTCGTCCGCTTCCAACGTTGTAGGAGTGCCGCCGCCAATATAAACCGTGTCCAGCAGCTTTTCCCGATATTCCTCCGCCACAAAATCAATCTCCCGAAAAAGCGCCTGTAAATAATCTGCAATGCGCTTTCTCCACATAGCAATCGGATAAGAAGTAAATGAACAATAAAGACAGGTCGTTGGACAAAACGGAATACCGATATAAAGGCTGTAACCGTCCTTATAATGAATACTGTCAAGTATTCTCCTTTCACGCCTTGCAATATCCAGACTAAGCCGCGCCTTTTCATCGCTGACTGCGTATGTTGCTTTCATCTGCGCAATGATGTCCGCATCGCACATTCCCTCCGACAGCATTCCCATCGACAGCTTTGTCGGTCTTATTCCCGTAAGACCGCCCCACGGAAGTGTCCGCCCCGT
>JAIEDW010000192.1 GCA_029067805.1 Lachnospiraceae bacterium | reverse complement strand
ATTTCCCAATATCATCGGATAGGCAAACAACAACATGGTTTTTGTTACGTTTCCCTGCGTTAAATCTTTTTTCATATCCCCACCAATATCATACTTTTGTATACAAAAAGAAAAAGCCTAGATAAATCTAAGCTTTTCTAATGGAGTAGACGGGAGTCGAACCCGTGTCCAAAAAACCGTCCCATGTACTTCTACAAGCTTAGTCGGCTGTTTCGGGCTAGCCCTTTTCCCTTCCGTATAGGCGAGCCAACGCCCCTAAACGGTCAGTAGCTTCATAATACGCCCACATGCGCAAAGCTTAACATGTGTCGTTTCCTACATAATCGATGCCTGGGTCCCAATGTGTAGGTGCACTAGGTCAGACAGCAGCCATTAGGCTGCGTATGCTAAATTGTCTTCAGCGTTTAATTTTAATTTTGGAATTAACGCATGCCTGCGGCTTGCTTCTCCATCTTCAAGTTCCCTGTCGAAACCTTTACTACCCCTTGAAAAACAATTGGTTCCTCTTTTGTTTCAAGGTTTTATTATAATACCAAATGCCCTGCATAAAGTCAAGTGGTTTTGCAGCTCTTTTTTGCAAATATCTTCTTCAAAGCCTTCACTGCCACAACGCCAAGAAATGCGCCAAGCGTGTTTAATATTAAATCATCAAGTTCGCTGATTCCGACCCCCCACACATACTGCATGCTTTCTATAAAAAGTGACAGCAAAAATCCAAAGATTACCGTTGTAATAATCTTCTTTTCCCGATAACCCAAATACGCCCCAAATGGAATAAAAGCCGCAATATTTCCTCCAAAAAGATAGATAAACCGCCCCCATATATGATTTCTCACAAAAGGAACATATCCGGTAAAAAGACTTAAATTCACTGTACCGTATTTCATAAAATTCTTAAAGTGAAAACCGTCACGAAGTATGGTAAACCGAAAAAGCATACCCATGTAGATGACAAAAAGTACATGTACAATCCACCGATATTTCGTTTTCTTCATAATAATCCTATCATCATCAATATAAATTTTTTACTTTAAACTCTCTTTGTGCCTCGCGCCTTGCATCTTTCTTTGCAATATCCTCACGCTTATCGTAGAGCTTTTTACCTCTTGCAAGTCCAATCTCAACCTTTGCCCTGCCGTTCGAAAAGTAGACTTGAAGCGGCACAAGCGTATAGCCCTTCTCCTTAATCCTTCCAAGCAGCTTATTGATCTCCTGTTTATGCATCAAGAGCTTTTTTACGCGCAAAGGGTCTTTGTTGAATATGTTTCCCTTCTCATAGGGTGATATATGCATCCCGTAAATAAATATCTCCGCATTCTCAATTCGAATAAATGCCTCTTTGATGCTGCATTTCCCCATGCGCAGCGACTTAACTTCTGTGCCGTGGAGCGCAATGCCGCACTCATATTTCTCTTCAATAAAATAGTCATGGTACGCCTTTTTGTTGTTGGCTACCAGCTTTAATGCATCATTCTTTGCCATCGTTATACTCCTCGATTTCCCATTCCTCGGGTATTACAAAATCAATATTCCTTGAAAACCTGTCCACTGCATTAACCTTGATCGTCAGCTTTTGTCCAAGCTTGTATCGAATGTCTGTCGCCTGTCCCACCATCTCATAAGACTCTTCATCATAATAAAAATAATCGCCCGGAAGCATCGATACATGTATCATACCCTCAATCGTGTTGGGCAGCTCCACATAAATCCCCCATGAAGTGATGGAAGAAATCACACCCTCAAAAATGCTCCCTATGTGTTCCTCCATATATTCCGCTTTTTTGAGCTTGTCCGTTTCCCGCTCTGCTTCGTCCGCACGACGCTCCATCTCCGACGAATGTTTCGCCACTTCGGGAAGGATTTCACTGTAATGTTCTATCCGTTTCTCGTTCATTTTTCCACGGAGCTGTTCTTTGATAATCCTGTGTATCTGTAAATCGGGATATCTCCTGATTGGTGACGTAAAATGACAGTAATACTGACACGCGAGCCCAAAATGACCAGTGCAGTCAATCGTGTATTTTGCCTGTTTCATACTCCTTAGTGTCAGTCTGCTGATCAGCGCCTCCTCGGGCGTATCCTCCACATTTGCAAGCAGCTTTTGAAGCTCCTTCGGGTGAACCTCCTCCTGTTTGCTTTTAAGAGAATATCCGAAATTCCGAATAAACGTGCTAAGTTTCGCAATCTTTTCGGGATCGGGTGTATCATGCGTACGATAAACAAACGGCAGCTCCAGCCAGTAAAAATGCTGCGCCACAGTTTCATTTGCGATCAGCATAAAATCCTCAATAATCTTCGTCGCCACATTTCGGTCATAAGGCTTGATGTCTACGGGATGTCCTTCTTTGTCCAAAATAATCTTTGTTTCGGGAAAATCAAAGTCAATAGAACCTCTCTTTTTACGCTTTTCACGCAAAATCGCCGCAAGCTCACGCATCAATTCAAACATCGGCACAAGCTCCTCGTATTCTTTGATTTCTGCCTCATCCCTGTCCTCAAGAATCTTTTTCACGCTGGTATACGACATGCGCCTGTCCACCTTAATCACGCTTTCCGTGATTTCATGGCTCACGACCTCACCCTTTTTGTCAATCGTCATCAAACAGCTCAAAGCAAGCCGGTTCTCTCTCGCATTCAAGGAACAGATGCCGTTTGAAAGCTTATGCGGAAGCATCGGAATGACCCTGTCAACAAGATAAACACTGGTGCCCCGCTCCTTTGCCTCCCAATCCAAGGCGGAATTTTCCTGTACGTAATTTGTCACGTCCGCGATATGCACGCCAAGCTGATAGAGTTCCCCATCTTTTGTAAGGCTTACCGCGTCGTCCAAATCCTTTGCGTCCTCACCATCTATCGTCACCATCTGCACTGCGCGAAGGTCGCGCCTGCCCACCATATCAGCCTCCGACACTTCATTGGCAACATTCTCCGCCTGTTTCATAATTTTCTCGGAAAACTCCACCGGCAGTTCATATCCCTTTACAATCGACATGATATCCACACCCGGATCATTTACATGCCCGAGTATCTCTACAATCTTTCCTTCAGGTTTTCTGTTGTTCTTTCCGTAATCTGTTATTTCGCAGACAACCTTGTGCCCCGATACCGCCCCTTTGGAGCGCTCTGTCGGCACAAAAACATCATCTCCGATTTTTGTGTTATCCGGAATGACAAAACCGTAATTTTTATTGCTTTTATCAAAAATGCCGACAATCCGTTTCATACCGCGCGCAATAATCTCAATGACCTGCGCCTCCTGACGCTTTCCGCCGTGTCCCGACAGTAACGCCACTTTTACCGTATCTTTATGAAATGCCCCGTTAATACAGTTCTCTGGGATATATAAGTCCTCTTCTCTGCCTTCTATCTCAACAAACCCAAAACCCTTCGGGTGGCTGATAAACGTACCAATCAGCTCCTTATCCGACTTTTTCGCTTTCACAAATTTTCCTTTTTTGGTGATGGAAAGCTTTCCTTCCGCCAAAAGCTCATTTAAGATGCGGTTCAGCTCGGGTCTGTCCTCTTTTGTGACTTGCAGCATCACTGCAAGCTCTTTCTCTTTCATCGGTACATAAAAATCCGCTTCCATCAAATCCAGTATAACTTTTTTCCTCTTATCCGACATGCCGCACCTCCTCTGTATAATTCATCATACACTATTTAAACAGAAAAAAACACCCTTGAATTTACAAGAGTGTCTAAATGTTTTATCTTAATTTGTATCTAAAAATTAATGTTTAAAACAATTGCAAGTAACATAAATACAACGCCCAGAACTTTTGTAAGCTTGACAAGCGCGCCCTCCATCGAACGTCCCTTGTTCTTGCCCCAGTAGGTTTCCGCCGCACCACTGATTGCGCCAAGTCCTGCCGATTTACCCTCTTGCATCAAAACAATCGTTGTAAATACGATCGATACCAATATCAAAATAATTGTAAGCACAATTCGCAAAGCCGCCATCTTTACACCTCCTTAGTGATGACCTAACAGTGACAAGTTTAACATAAGTTTGCAGACATTTCAACTGTTTTTTCAACAATTTTAATTTTTCCGTTATCACAACTATTATTCCGATACTTTTTCATCGTCCCCTAAGCGCCTGTATACGCCCTTTGACATTTTCGTCAAACTCCGCATCGGAATATTTGGGATCTCGCGTTTTCATCCAGATATCACAGGGTGCCGCGGCACATTCCCCACAGTTTTTATAACCTTTGTTATGCACAGTGCAGTCGTAAATCGCACAGGCTTGTCCTTCGGGCGCATGAAAAACTTTTCCCTCACATTCATTACAGCCTGTACACATTTTGCCGAAGCAGTAACATACACTGCAGTCTGTTCCGCATACACTTAAATTTTGATTTTCAGATATTCCCATCGTCGTTTCCTTCCTTTCCAATACATATTGTATACAAATATATTTTTTGTGTACATCATATTATGATTGTTCGGGAAAGTCTTGTATATTTCCGACATGATTGCCAGTATGTTGATAAGCATACAGTCTTGCCGTTCGAATATCCATCGCATGATAGCGTTTAAATTCCCGCATTAAATGGGACTGATCCGTGTATGCGTATTTAAAGACCGCATCTAAGACATGAAACCTTGGATTTGTTATAAT
>JAIEDW010000191.1 GCA_029067805.1 Lachnospiraceae bacterium | reverse complement strand
GCAGCATAGCCGTATTCAGATACGTCTTTAAATGCCCTTTTAATTTCACTTTTCTATTCATGTATAATGCCTCCCGCATTTCAGCTCGGGATATTTTCCTAATTCGTATAATGCCATTCAATGATACTATTCTAGTATAACATTAATTGGGACAAAGTTCCATAGCATATTTTGTCTTAATATAGACTTGTTTGCCAAAAAACAATATTATTTTATGCATCGCACGGTAACAGCACAATGTATTTCAAAATATCCACAATCGTTTCCATATCCTCGATGCACGCAAATTCATTTCTTCCATGATGCCCCTCCGAACCTGTACATATATTGGGACAAAGAAGTCCGTCAAAGGAAAGCCTTGCTCCGTCCGTACCGCCACGGATTGGGGAAATCTTTGGTTCTACGCCCGCACGCCGCATTGCGCGGACTGCGTTGTCGACGATGGACATTTCTTTCTCGACCATCTCGCGCATATTGCGGTACTGCTCCTTTATCTCAAGCGTAAAAATTTTCTCACCGTATTTAGTATTGAGCATTTCAACATTGTTTCTGACAATCTGCTTTCGCTGTTCAAATTTCTCACTGTCATGGTCGCGTATGATCAGTTCCACGACCGTTTTCTCCACATCTCCGCAAATGCTGTCCACATGATAAAAGCCCTCATACCCTTCCGTATTCTCAGGACATTCGTTCGGAAGCGCACCGATAAATTTATATGCCAGTTTCACAGCATTTTTCATAATGTTTTTTGCAGATCCCGGATGGACGCTCTTGCCTCGTACTGTAAGCGTCGCACCCGCTGCATTAAAGCACTCATAGCTAAGGTCACCGAGTTCTCCGCCGTCCACAGTATAGGCATAATCCGCGTCAAAGCCTTTGATGTCAAAAAACGCCACACCGTTTCCGACTTCCTCATCCGGCGTAAAACCAATGCAGATTTTCCCGTGCTCTATCTCGGGATGTTTCAGAAAATATTCAGCCATTGCCATAATCTCCGCAACGCCTGCCTTGTCGTCGCCTCCAAGCAGCGTGTTTCCGTCTGTCACGATCAGACCCTTTCCCTTGCACGCTAGAAGCATCGGAAATTCTGACACGCGTGTCACAATGTTGTCTTTTTCGTTGAGCACGATATCTTCTCCGTCGTAATCTTCAATGATACGCGGTCGGACATTTGTCCCGCTCACCGCCTCAGATGTATCAATATGCGCGATAAATCCGATTTTTGGAATCTGTTTTTCGCCGCTCACATTGGATGGTATTTCCGCATAGACATAGCAATGCACTTCATCGTAACGCACATTTGATGCGCCCAGCTTTAAAAGCTCGTCCCGAAGCAGACACGCCAAATCCCGTTGCTTTTGGGTAGAAGGCGTTTTGTCTGCATATCGCTCAAGCGACTGTGTATCAATCTTTACATATCTTAAAAAATTATCCACAACTGTAGAATATGTCTTTTCTGCCATTCTGCGTTCCCCTTTTATAACAAAAGTACTGATAACAAAAGTACTATAATAAAAGACCAATGAACGAACAGTCTCGAGGGTTCATTGGTCTTTTAAATTTTTTGCTTCTTAGTCGATTGTGTAAGGCATCAGCGCTAAGTGACGCGCACGCTTGATTGCTACAGTAAGCGCTCTCTGGTGCTTTGCACAGTTTCCTGTGATTCTTCTGGGAAGGATTTTTCCTCTCTCAGATACATATCTCTTTAACTTCGCTGTGTCCTTGTAATCAATTACATTATCCTTGCCGCAAAATACGCAAACTTTTTTTCTTCTGCGAATGCCGCTTCTTCTCTTCATCGGCGAATCCGCTTTCTCAGTTTTATTAAAAGCCATGATAAAAGCCTCCTATCTCTCAATCTCAAATCACTGTTCGGAATGAATACTGACTTTAGTTAAACGGCAGTTCCTCGTCAATTCCGTCGGGAATATTCATGAAACCGTCATCTGCTGCCGCCGGTGCGGGAGCGGACTGGCTGTTTCCGTAATTTCCTCCGTCTGAGTTAGTGCTGCTATTCTTACTCTCAGCAAATTCCTGATCTTCAACAACAACTTCTGTGGTATAAACTTTCACACCATCCTTATTGGTATAACTACCTGTCTGGATACGGCCTGACACGGCAATCTTTGTACCTTTGCGGAAATAACGCTCCGCAAATTCTCCCGCCTTGCCAAATGCAACGCACGGAATAAAATCTGCTGTGTTCTCGTCGCCGTTACGGTTAAATCTTCGATCTACCGCAAGTGTATATCTTGCAATCGCCAACTGGTTCTCACCCTGTGTGTATCTTACCTCAGGGTCTCTTGTTAAACGTCCCATTAAAATTGCTTTATTCATATTTAAGTTCTCCCACTATACGCCTATGCGTATCTTCTATTTCTCGTCCTGTCTAACGCACAAAAATCTGACAACGTTCTCGTTCAGACGAATTCTTGATTCGATTTCTGCCGGAACATCTGATTCGCCATCAAACTGAATGAAATAATAGAAAGCTTCTTTCATCTT
>JAIEDW010000190.1 GCA_029067805.1 Lachnospiraceae bacterium | reverse complement strand
ATCCTGGGAAATTCCACAGGTTTATCGAGCTTTTGGGTTATTTTTGCAATCACCTTATTTGGTGGTATCTGGGGAATATTTGGTATGATTGTCGGTGTGCCTATTTTTGCGATATTGTTCGCTTTTATGAAATCATTGATAGAAATGAAACTGGTCAATAAGGATCTTTCGCCTGAAACGTCAAAATATTTACGTCTTGTAGCCATCGATACGGACACAAATAGTTATGTGGATTTTTCGGAAGACGCCAAAAGACCGTTTGAAAAAATTGATAAAATTCTGATTAAAAACAAAGAAAACGATCAACAAAATAGTCAACATCTTAAAAAACAAAATGCAAGAAACCGAAATACAGACGACGACTTAAAGTAGACTAAAATAGACAAAAACAAAACAGCCCCTTATGAGGCTGTTTTGTTTTATATGTTCCCATAGAAAACTCAAATAGTTTAACGAACTAATTGGCTGGTTAATGTATCTTGAAATAAATAATTATCGAACCAACTATTCGTTAAACTATTCTTTTGCGAATAAATATGTCACTCTCGCCATAACAAAAGTAATAACCCACAAAAAAATCCCTCACCAAAGGCAAGGGATTCCAAATTTAATTTTTCGCTTCAAAATCCTCAATATATTGAATGATCAACCGAACCGTTCCTTCAATTCCTAATTTGCTGCTGTTAACAGAAAGGTCATAGCTGTCTGCGCGTCCCCATTTTTTGGTAGAATAATAATTGTAATAACTTTGACGTTGCTTATCCTTCTTGATCATCATTTCACGTGCCTTATCCGCAGTGATTTCGTATTTCTTCATAATACGTTCTATTTTCGCATCTTCATCGGCATGAATAAACAGATGAACGGAGTTTTTATATTCCTGCAGCGCATAGTCTGCGCAACGTCCCACAATGATACAAGGTTCTTCTTCCGCTATTTTTTTGATTGTATCGAACTGTGCCATAAATACTTTGTGACTGATTGGCATATCAACAAACGATGATGAATTGTAGCCAAAGGTGTATGTATCCATGACTAAATTGTAAAGAAATGAGTTTGTCGGTCGTTCATCATGGTTTATCAGCATTTCCTCACAAAAGCCGCTCTCTTTTGCCGCTCGGGAAAGCAATTCCTTGTCAAAGCATTTGATACCATAGTGGTTTGCAAGCTTTTCTCCAATCTCATGTCCTCCCGAACCAAATTGACGACCTATTGTAATAATCGTATTCATATATACTCCACCTTTCTTGTAAAAAACGAACAAAAATTATATGAATATTATACTATTAATAGTGAGAAATATCAATTGTCTTAATACGCTCTTTTGACGTTTTTTCAATTTTCTTTCCTTTTTTATCAATTAAAACAATATTTAGTTTTCTGACGCGTTTTTATTGATAACAGATGAAATTTTATATGACATGAAAAAAGACACCATAAATTTCATAAACTTATGGTGTCTTTCTGAAATCATTATTTTAATAGAAAACTAAGCCCTTGCACTGCCCTTCTTTTTGGTGAGAGTTTGTATACCTTCAATAACAAGGATAATCGCAAGAACAATCAGCAGAATACCTAAGATTGTCTGTGCCCAAGGTCCCCAGTCTGCGCTTCCCGCGCTGATCAGACCAATCTGGTTCTTTACAGTAAGGATTAAAGAGCAGATTGTGACAACCATCATAAATGCCATAGGGAACAAGAACATCTTGTTGTTTCTTCCGATATTTCCAAGCCATGTAGCAACGGCAAGGAGTCCAAGACCTGCAAGAAGCTGGTTTGCTGCGCCGAACAATCCCCAAATCTTGCTATAGCCTGTCATACCAAGCGCAATACCTAAAATAACGGTAATAATTGTGGCAAAGTAAGGATTAACCATAACTTTTTTCCAGCCGTCCTTGATGTCGCCCACGGTCTGTCCCGGCTCCAGCCAGAACTCCTGGAACATGAAACGTGCTAAACGTGTAGCTGTGTCGAGTGATGTCAGACAGAATGCTGAATATGTAAGGATTAACAGTGTATACAAAATGTTTTCCAAGCCTGCAAGACCGGGAATTGCTGCGACCATTGCGGAAATTCCGCCCGCGAAAATATCTGTCGCACCCGCCGTATGACCTGTCTGTCTTGCATATGCAATCGCACAGAGCGTAAGGACTGCGAGTACACACTCAAGAAGCATTCCGCCGTAAGCAATCGGTTTTGCATCAGTTTCCTTATCCAGCTGTTTCGACGTTGTACCTGAAGAAACAAGGGAATGGAAGCCCGAAATCGCGCCGCACGCAACTGTTGTAAACAAAATCGGGAAAAGATACTGCATACCGTTTCCGTTATCAACCGCAAAGCCTGCAAATGCCGGGAATAACTCCGGATCAATGTTAGGATGTGCTCCGACAACGCCGACAAATGCCACGATGAGCATCGCATACAGTAAGAAAGAGCTTAAGTAATCACGCGGCTGAAGCAAAATCCATACCGGTGTAACCGATGCGATTGCAATATAGATGCCGACAATAATCATCCATGCCTTAGCTGAAAGGTAGATTGGATGGTAATTCATACCGATTGCCATACACAGCACGATTGCCAATACGCCTAAAACTGTTGAGATCAACATCGGCGTGTTGCGGCGGTATACGCAGAAACCAAAGACAATGGCGATTACGATAAACAATAGCGAAACCATCGCTACGGACGCATTCGATGCGCTTGCAGCCACATTCAGTGCACCACCTTCGTCATAGGTAGCGCCGAACGTTGATGCTACGATGGAAGCAAATGCCGCAACGACAAGAATCAGCGTCAGATACGCAAAAATGATGAACAATCTCTTTGCGCGGCGGCTCATATTTGTGGAAATAATTTCACCGATTGATTGTCCTTTGTGACGAATAGAAGCAAAAAGCGCACCAAAGTCATGTACGCCGCCGAAGAAAATACCTCCGACCAAAACCCAAAGCGTCACAGGCAGCCAGCCAAACATCGCTGCGCCAATCGGACCAGTGATTGGTCCTGCACCGGCAATGGATGAAAAATGATGTCCCATTAACACGGGAGCCTTTGCCGGAACATAGTCCACACCGTCTGACATGGTATGTGCAGGTGTTTCCTCTTTACTCTCTCCTACACCCCACTGCTTGCAGAGCCATCTTCCGTAGAAAAGATAACCGCAAACCAGAACGGCAACACAAATGATTAATAGTACCAATGTGTTCATTAAAACCATCTCCTTTTCTTTTGAAATAACACATTTTTCAAAACTTTCCCGACACATCTTCCGCTTCCGTTTGTGAAAATCGTCTGATTGGAAATTTCAAAAACAGCAGCATGAAAATCCATCCAACCGTGCAGGGAAAATCGAAAGCTTTTATAAATGCGGCACTTTTTAACAGCTTTTTTTGCCGCCTCATCATAAGTATCGCATACAAAAATCGGTGTAATATAAGTATACATATGATTGGGACCGATATTTGCCCGTTTTAAGCCGTCTTCTTTTGCAAAATCCCGACATTTCTCGAAGATTTCCTTTGTCAGATGTTCTACCTCGTACAGATAGATAAATTCTTCACAATTTGCAGACCAAAGTTCGGCTTTTCTGGAAAGAACAAATTTTTCGGAGTGCTCATAGAATTCACAAACTGCTCTCAACGGTTTTTGTGTTTCTTCACATAGATTGATGTTATAATATGCTTTATAACTCTCGAGCAGCTTTTCTATCGCGCTCTCTCGCGTATAATGTGTAGTGACAGTCTCCATACTGCATGTGCTCCTTATGCATAACGTGTTCGTGTATGCAGCTTGCATATCAAAAGTAAATATATCTAACTACATATTATAGCACTATTTTTTAAAAATTCAATATTAATTTATATTTTGCTTATACTTTTTTATATTTTGAAT
>JAIEDW010000019.1 GCA_029067805.1 Lachnospiraceae bacterium | reverse complement strand
TCCTTTTCGCACTTTTTATAAATAAGTACGACAAGCGGTGACTGTACACTCTCCCGTGTGTGTCATGCTTTTTTCGCTGAGCACATAAGCTCCTCTCCCTACTGCAATCATCCACATCGTTATTGCTCTGTACAGTGACTTGTCGCCAGTTTCCTAACTTGACATTCGCTCCACGGAAAACCTGCTGTATATTATTGTTTTTATATCAGCAACAACCTCACGTTTCATCGCTATCATGTCACAGCAATTAGTAGTATATCGCAGCGTTTCTTCTTTTGCAAGCATTTTTTGGTATTTTCATTGTTTTTTTTTGCATACAATAATTTTGTATATAATCTTATTCGTTGTACAATTGCGTTCTTATATAGTATACTGATGATAGTTACTGCTTGTCTATAATTGATAATTATTTAACATACAGTTACAGAAAGGATAAACATATTATGTGGATTGCAGATAATTGGACAGATTACGAAGTGATCGATACCTCCTCGGGCGAAAAACTGGAGCGTTGGGGAAACTATATCCTCGTGCGCCCCGACCCTCAGGTAATTTGGAATACCAAAAAAAAGGAAAACGGCTGGAAAAAGCCAAACGGACATTATCACAGAAGCTCCAAGGGGGGCGGCGAATGGGAGTTTTTCAATCTTCCGGAGGAATGGAGCATCAACTATAGCGGAAAACAGGAAAAGAAACTGACCTTTCAACTAAAACCCTTCAGCTTCAAACACACAGGTCTTTTTCCCGAACAGGCTGTCAATTGGGATTGGTTTTCTTCTATTATAATAGAAGCTCTTAAAAAGAATCCCAGACGCGAAATCAAAGTACTTAATCTTTTTGCATATACGGGCGGAGCAACCCTAAGCGCTGCTGCCGCCGGAGCACATGTGACGCATGTGGACGCTTCAAAGGGAATGGTCGGATGGGCAAAAGAAAATGCTATTGCATCGGGACTTGGTGACGCGCCTATCCGCTGGCTTGTCGATGACTGCGTCAAATTTGTGGAACGCGAGATCCGCCGGGGCAATACCTATGATGCAATCATTATGGATCCCCCCTCCTATGGAAGAGGTCCAAAAGGGGAAATCTGGAAAATCGAAGAATCTATTTTTCCGTTTCTTATGCTTACTACGGAAATATTAAATGAGCATCCGCTGTTTTTCCTTATAAATTCGTACACCACTGGATTACAGCCCGCCGTTTTAAGCTATATGATAAATACCGCGCTTGTGCCAAAATTTGGAGGACAAGTTGAGTCTGCGGAAATCGGACTTCCCGTATCCGCAAACGGACTAGTTCTTCCTTGCGGGGCAAGCGGCAGATGGATTGGCGCACTCGAATAGGATGCCCGTGTGCAAAAAAATACTACACATCATAACGGTGTGTAGTATTTTTACATTTTCTTAATAATAACTTGCAGCGGAATTCAGATATGCGCCGATTGATGCGCCAAGTCCGATCATCATGATTGCCCAAAGGACTGTCCAGATAAGCGACCATACAAGCACTGCCTTGAAGTAGTTTGCCTTACTTTTTTTGGTGCCGCTGCCAAACGCCCATACAAACATCATGATCAGATTAACACATGGTATCATCATGACCAGCATCGTAATCATCCAATCACCGAAAGTTACAGGCTCTTCCAGATCGCTGTCCGCCTGATACGGCTGTTGATAAGACTGGTTATAGGGCTGCTGATAATTCTGATTATAGCTTGGCTGCTGATAACTTTGCGTATATGTATTCTGCTGCCCTTGATTATATGCAGACTGTTGTTCCTGATTGTTATAGCCTGACTGCTGATAGCCCTGGCTGTATGCCGGCTGCTGCTGATTCTGATCAGAATTTGACTCTCCCTGACCATACAAATTGTTGTTGTCCATCGTTGTTTTCTTACTCCTTTCTCCCTCCAAAAAACGTCGATTTTACGCTTACGCCTTATCATAACACACAACAATACTATTTTGCAACAGATATTGACAATTTACCTTTATCTTCTTATTATTCGCAGCGTGCGGGAAATCAAATTGTTTCTATAAAAAACAAGCGGCGGACTGCCCGGAAAAAAGTGCGCCATTCTATATAAATAGATTCCAACTGTGATCAACACAACCACTGCAAGCAGAATTTTCATATATTTCGGCGTGCGCCCCCGCAGATATCGCTCAATGAAAAAGCATACAATAAAGGCAATCCACAACGGTGCCGCCGGATTGAGCGACATTCCCCGATTGAACCGTCCTGTCAGCAGATAAAATGCCGCTCTTGTCATGCCACAACCCGGACACGGAAATCCCGTTGTGATCAAAAACGGACAATATGCATGAAAAATACTTCGCGCCACCAGATTATAAATTGCAAACACGATTACAGCCGGATAAAAGTTCCGAATATCCGCTTTTATTCTCTCCTTCATGAATTAATCGCTCACCACCTCTGACGCTTCTTTTGGAAATCCCTCTTCCGTATAACGCGCGCTTGCATATGCCCTCGAAAAATTAAAGTGTCGGAATCCTAACAACCCTTTCGTATCCTCCCGATACTCCTTAAGCGCCCATTTCTTATATCTTCCGTTCATTTCACCATACTCGTCCGTAAAATCCAAGTTCGCTTCCACTAACTCCGGCACCGCGTCAAGTGACAACGAGTTTTTGATATAATAAGTATCCACATTTTCGTATGTTTTGCTCCTTGCGATGTTATACTTTGCAATCCAGTAGTCGGGGTGCGCCGCGGAAAAAGCAATCCAGCAGACCGCCACTGTCACAAGCCCATATTGAAACAGCTTAAATTGCGGACGGAAGATACAGCAAATCACGCCTCCCATCACGACGGCTATCACCAAAAGCCCCCACATCGCAAGTGCTCTTGTAAATGTAAGGTGATACATATTAATATACATTAATAGACGGAACAGACTTGACGCTTCTATAATATAAGTACATC
>JAIEDW010000189.1 GCA_029067805.1 Lachnospiraceae bacterium | reverse complement strand
GGCGCGACATCTTTCGTGACAACTGCGCGAGTGCCGATAATTGCCCCGTCACCAATCGTAACGCCTGCGAGAATAACCGCTTCAAAGCCGATCCACACATCATTGCCAATGATAATATCTCCTTTGTTATCCCAGCTTTCGGCGACATTCTTTGGATCGAGTTCCCATTCTTCATAAAATAAAGGAAACGGGTATGTGCTGAGCGAGTTCAGCGCATGATTTGCACTATTGAAAAGGAATTTCGCGCCACAGGCAATCGAGCAAAACTTTCCGATTATGAGTTTATCGTGATTAATGGGATAATGGTAAAGGATATTATTCTGCTCAAATTTTGTAGGATCATTTACAAAATCGTGATACATCGTATAGTCACCAACTTCGATATTGGGATTGGTAATCACGTTTTTCAAATATATTGTTTGTGTATCTCCCGTTCGTGGAAATATTTTCGTTTTGTCGGTCATTTTAAAATCCCCCTTATCAAATTTGCCTCTCAAATATGGGCTTATGTTTATTTTATCCGTATACAAATCTGCTTTCAATATACCAAACAGTACAGATGTATTGAGTAGAAAAGAGGGCCGCTTAAATAAAAAGCAGCCCTCCACAGTTATTTTTGATAAATGATTTTCCTTATGGCATATACTGAAAGGTGATATTGTGCGGCAAGTGCTTCAATAGATATCCCTTGCCGATATTCTGTAACAATCATTTCATTACGTTTATTCAGTTCCTTCCGATAACCGGACAATTCGCCCCACGATTTATGTTGTTTGTCTTTCGCAGGAATATAAAGATATCCTGCCTGTATGTACTTTTGCAATTCTTCGATCAGTGTATCGGGCAGAATTGTAGTTGCATTGATATATTTCATATGCGGGCTTCCTCCTTGAATAGTAAGTTCAAGCAGCAAAGTCAGCAATATTCATCTAGCGACGAATGTTACTCCATGCAAGTGTCGCTCACTGACTTTGCATGGAGCCATGCTTTGTTTTTCTTTTTCTTATTTTTACACATCAATCTCACCACCAAAAGTTTTATATATTATAAGTATAACTTTTTATTTCAGACAATTTAAGAGGAGTATTATTGTGTCTTTACTATTCACATAGAGTATTATGAATGTATTATGTAAACTTAAGCAAATTATTTAAACTTACGGTTTCTAATGTCTGTAACTGTTGAATTGTTAATTGTCTGAGTAGTTCCATTCGTTCTTTTTGCGTTTTTCCTTGATTAATCAAAATAGCATTATAGCTTTCCAAATTTGCAAGCACCAGTAACTGATTCAACGATGCAGTATCTCTCATATTTCCTTTCACATCAGGATGCTCATCCTTCCATTGTTTTGCAGTTTTTCCAAACAAAACAACATTTAACATATCAGCTTCCGTTGCATAAGTATAAGATATTTGTGACGGAGTTAATTTCGGAGGGATTAAGTTATCTTTAATTGCATCTGTATGTATCCTATAATTCAGTTTTGAAATTTCCCTATTTAAATTCCAGTTCAAGGACAAGCGGCTGTTTTCATCAGATTTTAACCGCCTATAATCTTTCATGATATATAATTGGAATTCAGGCGAAACCCAAGTTGCAAAGGACATTGCAATATCGCTGTGAGCATATGTGCCACCATAACGACCTGCCTTTGAAACAATGCCAATTGCGTTTGTTGCTTCAATCCATTTTTTAGGTGACATTGTGAAAGCATTTGCACCGGCTTGCTTTTTAAACCCCTCGAATTCGAGGGGGTTAAAATGGGGATTTTGAAGTCTTTCCCATAAACCAAGAAACTCTATAACATCCCGATTACGCATCCAGTTTTGGATAACGGACGTTGGTTCATCACTTTTATATTTGGCTATATCTGTTAAGGAAATAAATTCATTTTCAAAATCTTTTGTATAAATACCAATATCTATTCCATTGGCATGGATAGTGTCTTTTATTATTTTTTCCATTATAAGTCCTTATGAAATCATAATTTTATTTTTGTAATGTCATTCTACATTGTATGTAAATTCACGTAAATAATATATATAAAACAAAATTCAACATAAAAAGGTATAACTACCCTCATCCGGTTTACGCTTCAAAAACGCTTGACATACATTTTCCGAATTGAGCAGCTTCGCTGAAAAATCTTCAATTTCATATGTCCTTTCATCATCTGACATTGAAATAAAATAGGTGATTTCATCAGAGTTGTTTCCGAACGTTTTTGCCGCAATCAGATTTTTAAATGCGGAAGTAACCGCTTCAAAAAAGAGCGCAGTATTTTTTTCGTATTCTTTGGAATTTGCTTCTTCTCTGCCATATAACAGTTTACTGATTTCGGCTAACTGACTATTCTTCCCATCGGAATACCCCCATTCATCGGGTGTCCATTTCGTAAGGCTGGCTGTGCCTTCTTTCACATTTTTAATATCTTCTTCCGATAAATAATCATGCATCATTTCTAAGTATTTCGCATCTTTTTTTCGCATATATTCATAAGTATTC
>JAIEDW010000188.1 GCA_029067805.1 Lachnospiraceae bacterium | reverse complement strand
GAATATATGTCACTCCGAAAAATATAACAAACGAAAGTGCGGATCTTGATATTGTTTTGAAACTTGCCAATGAACTTGACAAGCCGCAGAATATCACAATAAAGGCGGATATTCTCGATTCTGAGGGCGCTGTTGTGACAGAATCCGAAATCTCCAGGGAACTTTCGGCGGGGGCGAATGACAGTGCAGCGATTTCCATGCAATTAACAAATCCTATCCTTTGGAACGGCACGAAAAACCCTTATCTTTATACTGCGAAAATCACTCTTTCACAGAACAGAACGGTTTTGGATGAGAATTCTCAAACCTTTGGGGTAAGGACATATTATATTGATGCTGATAACGGATTTTTCCTGAACGGGGAATATCTTGATCTGCACGGCGTATGCTATCATCAGGACAGCTTTGAAAACGGCTGGGCAATGACAAACAAACAGCGTGAGCGCGATTATGCCATGATGCTTGACATGGGCTGTACTTCCGTCCGGATGGCACATTATCAGCATGACGGTTATGAATATGACCTGTGTGACAGGCTTGGTATTACCGTATGGACGGAAATTGGTCTGGTGAATAAGATGTCAGGAGATGAAACGGACGCGCTTGTGATTGCGGATGGATTTGTCGAAAATACCAGGCAGCAGTTAACTGAGCTGATCCGCCAAAATTACAATCATCCGTCGATTATTGTATGGGGAATATCAAATGAGCTTCGTCAGATGAGCGATGAGATTCTTGATATCTATAAAGAACTGAATGCCCTCGCACACGCGGAGGATGCGACCCGTCTTACCACTTATGCAGACGACCAGGCATGGGGAAGATTTATGAACATACCTCCGGATGTTGTCGGTTACAACAAGTATTTTGGCTGGTATAAGGAGGCGGGAAAAGTGGAAAAATTTGGAGCCTGGCTTGACGATTACCACCAAAACAGAGAACAAAGACCGATCTGTGTTTCGGAATACGGCGGCGGCGCGGCAATTTCCCAGCACAAGGATAATATTGACTGGAGCAGGGATATCGATCCGTGGGGAGAACGCCATTACGAGAATTACCAGTCGCTGCTCCATGAACAGATCTGGGCGCAGTTTTCCGAAAGAAAATATCTTTGGGGCAAATATATCTGGTGTATGTTCGATTTTGCCTCGGACGGACGTCAAGAGGGCGATACAAAAGGGCAGAATGACAAGGGACTTGTCACCCGTGAACGTGTAGAAAAGGATGCATTCTTCTTTTACAAGTCCGTATGGAATGACGAGCCGATGTTACATATTACAGAAAAGAGATTTACAAACCGTCCTTCCGAAGTGTCGGTGGTAAAGGTATATTCCAACGCCGAAAGAGTTGAGCTTTTTGTCAACGGAAGCTCCTGCGGCACGGTTGAAAGGCAAAACCTTGATCCGCTTTATTCCACCATATTTACATGGGAAAATGTTTCCCTTGATATTGACCGTGAAAATGAAATAAAAGCAGTTGCGTATATGGAGGACGGAAGCACGCTGGAGGATACGGCGGTGTGGGTCGGCGTGTATAAAATGCCGTAAAGGGGCGTTACCTTAAAATCGAGGTAACCGGCTGCTCGGACAGTGCTGCATTTCCTTGTATTTGGGAGTTGGAGGCATACGGGACGGCAGAATAAAAAGATATAGTTTTAAGGAGGCGCTGATTAAATCAGCGCTTTCTTAGATTCCCAGCCCTGCTTTTACTTATGCAGAGTGCTCTGCTTTTAGTCTTTTCACTTCGTCAAGAGAAAGTCCGGAAATATTTGCAATTTCCTCAAGCATGTACTTTCCGGCTCCTAACATTCGGAATACCGTCATTTTTTTCTCTTCCTGTATACCCTCTTTCAAAGATTTATTTCTCATATCTTCCATAATCTGGCACATCTCATTTACTCCTTTCGGGTTTTCTTTCAGATACCTTGTACGGTCTGCCATAAGTTCAAAATTCATATCGTCTGCTCTGGTACAGTTAAAATCATGCATGAGTTTTCCAATAGCGGAATCTCCCCGGTATTCACCATTCACATAAAGGATATGTTCCCCATCTTCAAAGGATTTACCCGTTGCAAGATTGATTCTCTCAATCGGATAAACCGGCTTACCTTTACCATAAAAATCTTTTTCGATTATAAAAATTATGTAGGTATCTGGCAATTCTTTAAATTCCTGACCTGAATGAAGGTTCTCAACATCCAGCACACTGGAATGGTATCTTGCCCTGTATGGATC
>JAIEDW010000187.1 GCA_029067805.1 Lachnospiraceae bacterium | reverse complement strand
CCAGCAAAGCCCCCTTCGGAAAAGAAATTCCATAAATGCGCGTCAACATCTTACCCTGCTCGTCACCCTTCCAATATGCTCCGGCAACAGACAACAGTTTTACAGCTTTAATCTGACACGTATTGGAAATATGCGGACCATCGCAAACTTCCGCAAACTCTCCTTGCTTATAAAAGCTGACTTTTTCATCAGCCGGCAGATCTTGTATCCATTCCAACTGATAATCCTCACCGCGTTCCGCCATAATAGCCAGCGCCTCTGCTTTATTAAGCGCATACACCTGCAAAGAAAGCGATTCCTGCACAATCTTCTTCATTTCCGCCTCAATAGCTGCCAGATTTTCCTCCGAAAAGGAAAATCCAAAGTCAAAATCGGAATAAAATCCATTCTCAATCACCGACCCCATCGCACATTTTGCACTTGGATACAAACGCTTTACCGCCTGCGCCAAGACATGCGCACTCGTTTGCCAAAATGCCTTCTTCCCTTCAGGGTCATCAAACCCCACCTCAATAATCCTTCCATCGCTTAATAGAACTTTCATAAATTGTTGCTCCTTTCATTAAATAAATATTTTTGGTTGCAACAACATAAGAAAAGCACCCACAAGACCGTAAATAACAGTCTTAAGGGTGCATTTAAGCACGGTTCCACCTTAACTTTTCACTTCAGATTCCAACAAATCCTATCCTTTAACGCAGGCATACGGTAACACTTACTTTGCAAAAAATCTTTTCAGTATTACGGCTCAGGAATGGTTTTCGTCTATGCATTTTCATAAATGGCTTCCACCAAATGCCATTCTCTCTGTATGCGTCCACATAAACTACTCTTTCCGTCATCGCTTTTCTTATATTGTTGCATTTACTCTACCAAATTTTCTTTGTTCTGTCAACAGAATATGCAATCAGTGAATCCGCTTTTTCCTCCATAATATCCACAAAAGAAAACGGAAAATACCGCTGCATACAGCAATCTGAAATCCCGTTCCCAACAATATTTCTCCAATCCTCGAATGAACAGCATATTGAATCTGCAGCTCTAACGGTGGATCCTGATAAGGAATTCCCGCCTTTACAATCCAATAATACAATCCAATGAAAAAAACAATAATTCCGGCAAATATAACAGAATTGACAAGCTGACAAATCACACATTTTGTTTTTTCATTCATAATTAATGCCCCCAATTTTCGATTGATCATGAACACAACGTCGGTAAATGAAAACGAATAGTGGTTTTATGTCAACCAAACAATATTTAATTATGACTTAAATCTATTATTACCCAAAGCTTAGTCAGTGTTTCCGAGCCGTTATCGAAAAAAAAGTAATAATAACTGTCGCCGGATTCAAATACCAGATAGGTATCATCGTCCGAAGTAATTGTTGCGTCACCCATAGCCTCTTTGATCTCTTCTTTTGTGTAGCCTTCAAAATTTACACCGTTCACCAGCACTTCACCTATGGGATATTCCGAACTGTCGTAGGAAAGAGTAACCTCACGAAGCACACACTTTTCAAATTCAATTGGTGAAGCACTCTTGTTGACTGCATACATAAACCCGTAAGAAACATCATCTTTCATAGCATAAAAAACGTTCGAGGCCATACTTTCAATCTTTTGCCCGTCGACGTGAGAATAATCGTTTGTAAAACCCGCCTTTTTCAACTCCGCGACCGTGGTTTTTCCCAGTGTTATATCATAACCGTCACATGTCACAACAGTGCCTTTCTCCTCAGCGGAACATGCCGTCAGCAGAATTAATATTACACATAAGATACTTAATAAAATACTGCCTTTTTTCTTTAACATTTCTGATTCCCTCTCATTTCTCGTAAGTATTTCGCTATATCATATTAGATGTTAAAATAGACCTTTATCCTCTAAAATGCTATACCATTCGTATTTTAGCATAAATCCTCTTATACCGCAATTCTAATAGAAATATAGAAGACCTTCATCTTTATATGAAAAGATTACACAAAATACAATATTCATGCTATAATCAAATAAATCGAATTTTACACAGATAGGAGCCACCTCATGGCAAAGTCAAAAGAAATTAAAACAAACGCAATGCGTATATTAGAAACAAAAAAAATTCCATACATTACTCACACCTACGAATGCGACGAATTCATAGACGCAATCCAGATAGCCGATATGCTGTCTCTGCCATACGAAAAAGTCTACAAAACACTTGTCACACAAGGAGCCAGCAAAAACTATTACGTTTTCGTAATCCCCATAGCAGAAGAACTCGACATGAAAAAAGCGGCAAAGTTCGTAGGCGAAAAATCCGTAGCAATGCTCCACGTAAAAGACATCAACACCGTCACTGGCTACATTCGCGGCGGCTGCACTGCTATCGGCATGAAAAAACAATACACCACCCGCATCGCCCAAGCTGCCCAAAACTTAGATCAAATCATCGTAAGCGGCGGAAAACTTGGTATGCAGATAGAACTATCGCCACAGGATTTGGCAATTGCCGCAAACGCTGAGTTTGCGGATATCATAATAAAATAAAAACAAAAGAAACGAGGTGTCCCAATGAGCATATTTACAAAGAAAATAGGTACTGTCTTTTTAAAAGAAACCAGCGATGTGAAAGAGTACATCGAAAAAATGGAAAAGCTTAAGGAGAATGCGTCCGATGAAATCCGAAAGAAAATTGAAAAACAAATAAACTATGCTAAATACGGAGAAACAGGCGAAAACAACATTGCTTTTCAACTCAAAAGCAGCGGCATAGATATGTATGTCTTGCATGATATTTTTTTAACAATCGAAGACATATCCGCTCAAATTGATTATCTTGTTATAACAAGGAATCATATTTATGTAATTGAGTGTAAAAATTTATATGGCAATATAGAAATTGATAACAAAGGCACATTTATTCGCAATTTTCAAATAAACGGAAAATGGGTAAAAGAAGGTATGGAATCGCCCATCACGCAAAATGAGCGTCATCTTCTTGTGCTAAAAGAATTGCGAAAAAAAAGTGAGGGCAATTCTCTACTTAAAAAGATTTTTGAAAATGATTACGGCAACAGCTACAAGTCTGTCGTCGTGCTTGCAAACCCCAAAACAATTTTAAATGATCGCTTTGCAAAAAAGGAAATCAAACAAAAAGTCATACGTGCAGATCAATTAATTGCATACATAAAAAGTACAGACGAAGCAGAAAAAACATATAAAATGACCGATTCTGCAATGTATGATTTAGCGCGTTTTTATCTTGACAATAATCAGCCGAAAATGACCGATTATACATTAAAATATAAGGAAATGGTCGAACAGGTAAATGCAGAGAAAGAAAGCAGTAAAGTATATGAAGATAATACTGATATCCATGAAGAAGCAGATTCGCAAGAGCAGACAAATGGGAACACAGAACCGGAATATGATATAGATGACTTGATGAAACGGCTGAAAGCATTTCGACTGGAACAAAGCAGAAGTGAAAATAAAAAACCATATATGATTTTTAATGATGCGCAGATGATGGATTTAATCCAAAAAAATCCCCAAAACAAAGAGGAGCTTCAACAGGTATCCGGTTTTGGTGCAGTAAAAGCAGAAAAGTATGGTGATGCCATCATAGAAATACTAAACCAACATTAAAAGGAGTTTTCCATGAAAACAATCAACGTTAAAGAAATCACCCAAAACATCAAAGAAATGTGCATAGAAGCTAATCACTTCTTGACCCCCGACATGGACAAAGCCCTCAAAACCGCAACAGACAATGAGAAAAGTCCCCTGGGAAAACAAATCCTGAACCAATTGCAGGAAAACCTTAAAATTGCAGGTGATGACATGATACCGATCTGCCAAGATACAGGGATGGCAGTCATTTTCATGGAAATTGGACAAGAGGTACATTTTGAGGGCGGAAGCCTTGAGGATGCAATCAACGAAGGCGTACGCCAAGGTTATACCGAAGGATTTTTAAGAAAATCCGTTGTAAAAGATCCCTTAATCCGTGAAAACACAAAAGATAACACCCCTGCAATTATTTACTATGAAATCACCACAGGCGAAACCGTAAAAATTACCGTAGCTCCCAAAGGCTTCGGCAGTGAAAACATGAGCCGTGTATTCATGCTCAAACCCGCAGATGGAATAGAAGGTGTAAAAAATGCAATTCTCACCGCTGTAAAAGACGCGGGTCCAAACGCATGTCCACCAATAGTGGTCGGTGTCGGAATCGGTGGAACCTTTGAAAAATGTGCACTTTTGGCAAAAAAAGCGCTTACTCGACCAATCAATGAGCATTCCGAAATTTCCTATATAAAAGAAATGGAAGAAGAACTCCTTGACAAAATCAACCATACAGGCATAGGCCCTGGTGGTTTAGGTGGCACAACCACAGC
>JAIEDW010000186.1 GCA_029067805.1 Lachnospiraceae bacterium | reverse complement strand
TAGCAGGCAAAAATCCATCACCGAAGGTGATTTTGCATGGATTTTTGCTTGTAACTGTGAAGGTACTGAACAGTTACCTTAAGGTTAATTAAGATAAAATGAAAATACGATTAAGGTTGACCGTTTACTATGTTCAGTGTAGTGACGGTCAACCTTTTTGGTTGCCTGTTGAAATAAAACAAAGAAAGTGGGTGCAAAATTGAAAATCATTCTAAAGTATATTTTAACCAATATACAGGAACGCAAAGCAAGAACTGCCGTTATGCTTTTGTCAATCCTGCTATCGGCTATGCTGCTGTTTGTGTCTTTTTCCATCGGTGTGTCTTATGAAAGTGCACAACGGAAAATGGCGCGTGGCATGTCGGGCAGTGCCACTGTTTCCGTACAGAGCATGGAAGGAAATATCCATTCGGACGATATTCCCACCCTGTCTGCGATACAGGCCAAAGTGGGAATCTTAGAAGGAACTTCGCTGTACCATGAAAATGGATATTATGAAACGGTTGATCTTCTTGCGGCAGATATGGAGGCATTGAACCGGATTCATAAACCACGTTTGAAAAGTGGCAATGAGATAACGGACTTTTCGGGCTATCAGATTATTTTACCGGACAGGTTTACATCAAAGTACAAAATCGAGAAAGGAGATTTGATTACGTTACAGATTAACGGTTCGCTTGTCTGTTTTGAAGTATCGGAAATCGCTGCTTATGATACAGTTTTCCTGCGCCATACAAGGGGCGCAACCGCTCTCTTGCCGCCAGAAACGCTAAGAGAAATTCTGGGGTGGAGTGACGGTTACAGTAAGATTTTGATTGAACCTGTCGAGAATACAACAACAGACAATCTTATTTCCGAACTAAAAAATGTTCTTGACAATAAAAATTTTCATGTATCTGAAATCGTTAACGAAGCGCAGATTGCCGCCGACGCAAGACAAAAATCCATGCCATTTTTCCTAATCAGCTTCTTTTCGCTAACCATGAGCATTTTTATCATATATAGCAGTTATAAAGTCATTACATTAGACCGTTTACCAATTATCGGTACTTTTCGCAGTATTGGTGCAACAGAAAAAATGGTAACCCGTATTCTGCTTTTGGAAAGTCTTTTTTACGGCTGCATAGGCGGTTTAATCGGAATTCCAATCGGTGTGCTTGTATTAAAAGGGATTTTACAGGGAATAGGCAGTTCTTTAGCACAAGGCATAGAAATTCCTGTCGTGATTTCAATTCCCGGTGTTTTCCTCTCGTTTGCCGTTGCGGTAATTGTATCTTTACTTTCTGCATGGCTGCCTGTCCGCAAGGCAAGCCGCCTGCCGATAAAAGAGGTTGTTTTAGGTACCGTAGAAGAAAAACATATCCCTCGTCCTCTGATTGTGGGAACGGGAATCATCCTGTTTGTTGTGTCACTATTGTTGCCGCGTTTTGCGCTGGGAAATAGGAATGACAATCTGTCTGATAACTTGTTATATATTGTGGGCGGCTTTTCTCTCTTGGGATTGATTGCGGCGACAATTCTTGTAATACCGATTTTTACAAACATTGTAAGTGCAGGCTTGGAGCGTTTTTATGGTGTGATAGCCGGAAATGAGGGCAGAATTGCCGCCCGTAACATGAAAGACAACAAGAACATCACACAAAACATTACGTTGCTGTTTATCAGCATATCCGCAATCATAGTGATACGTGTTGTCGGTAATTTTGTTACAACCTATATCAGCGACGTTTTTCATGGCGCAGAGCTTCAAGGATTTGCGGATGGACGCATGGAGCCGGAATTTGTGGAACAAGTAAAAGCAATGGAGGGCATAGAAAAGGTACTTCCCGTTTATGTGTTTGAGAACATGATAAAGGCAGAAAATATCACGTTTTCTCGATTAGAGGGGATAGACAATTTAGAGTGGTATTGTTCTATGTTGGCAATTCATTATACGGACTGGAAGTTTGAGGAGCAGGCCGCAGCGTCCTTTCGGGAAAACGAACGCGCAGTCATTTTAAGTGAAAATTGTTTGAAGCGTACCGGCTTTGGGGTTGGGGACGAAATCTTTCTGTCAAACGGGGAAGCTAAAAAACCTTATATCATTGTTGGCAGTTTCAAATCAAGGGCAACGGACGTAGAAGCCGTTATACCCGCTTCCTATGCGGTTTCTGATTTTGGAGCGTCATTCTTTGACTTTTTAGCCTATACTGCCGCAGATCCCGACGCAATCATGGTGCAGATACGGGCTTTATTTGGAGAGACATCAAATTGGAGCCGTACCGTAGAAGAATTTCATACGGACGCTCTTTCGACTGTTGGTGCATTTTTAGCGCCTATGCACAGCATGACTTATTTTATTCTGCTGCTTGCAACGGTTGGCGTAATCAATAACCTTTTGATTAACTATATGCAAAAACGGCGCACGATTGCTATGTATAAATCCGTAGGACTCAGCAACCGTCAAAATAGGAAAATGACATTGATAGAGGGATTTTCCTCCGGTCTTATCGGTGCAATCATCGCTATTTTTGTTTCTTACATGGAAATAAAGACAATTTTCCTTGTAGCGGCGCCCAAAATCTCAATGGTGCCGGAACTGGACGCAAAGACTTTTCTTACGGCAGGTGCATTAGGGGTTATCATTACCTTGTTAGGTTCCATTGTGCCGATTTTCAAAAGTCGTAATATGAAACTGGTAGAAGAAATTAAATTTGAATAAACTGTACGCATACGTACAGTCAGGAGGGATTATCAGATGAGCAAACTGACAGAAAAAATTGCCATTGAGGGAAAAAATATTGTAAAGGATTTTCAGCTTGGCAATACGAGAACAAGAATATTAAAAAATATATCTTTGAAAGTTTTACAGGGAGAGTTTGTTTCGATTATGGGACAGTCCGGCTCCGGCAAGAGTACACTACTTTATATTCTTGGCGGACTTGATACTCCTACAAGCGGTTCCGTCTTTATGAACGGTATGGATATTTCTAAATTGAATGATGAAAAAATGAGCAAAATCAGACG
>JAIEDW010000185.1 GCA_029067805.1 Lachnospiraceae bacterium | reverse complement strand
TCTTTTGTATCGTAAAGATTTGACGCGACAGGCTCCATTCCTTTTACCGCCTTTGTCGGGAATACTTTTTCCAGTTTGGAAGTCCACGCCGCAAGTGCCTCGTCCATCGGCACCGTCACATCGCGATATTGTAATCCCACATTTTCATCGAGCACCGTGCCTACCGTTCTGTAAGCCACACCACTTGCCACAAGCGCATCAAGCTGATCTGAAGAAACTTCCGCGATAATACTTCCCATACCATTTGCAAACAACTCGTCTGCTGCAAGCGCATCGTCAAACGCCACACCAAGCTTATTACCAAACGCCATCTTTGCCGCTGATGCCACAATACCCTTTGAATCAAGCGTGTATGCCGCTGCAATGACCTTGTCCGCAATCAGCTTTTCAACACCGTCAAAAAGTTTCATCACCGCATCATATTGCGGCAGATCATACTCGTTTTTCGGGATATCAAACACCACAAGCGTATCGCCCGCATTCTTTAATTCCGGCGTAATGATATCCTGTTTTTTTGCCACGTCCACCGCAAAGGATACAAGCGTCGGCGGTACATCAATCTCATTGAAAGTGCCGGACATAGAATCCTTACCGCCGATAGAGGGCAGTCCATACCCAATCTGTGCGTCATACGCGCCAAGAAGTGCCGCAAACGGCTGACTCCAGCGTGAAGGCTCTTCCGTCATGCGTCTGAAATACTCTTGAAATGTAAACCGTATTTTTCTGTAATCACCGCCCGCTGCCACAATCTTTGCCATCGACTCCGTAACAGCATACACCGCGCCGTGATACGGACTCCAGCTTGACAAATACGGATCAAAACCATACGACATCATGGTCACAACATCCGTCTTTCCCTTTAACACAGGAAGTTTCGCAACCATCGTCTGTGTTTCGGTTAGTTGATACTTACCACCATATGGCATATACACGCTGCCCGCGCCGATAGACGCGTCAAACATCTCGACAAGACCTTTCTGCGAACATACATTAAGGTCATTTAATGTATCAAGAATCGCGCCCTTAACATCACCCGCACCAAGCTTGTCCGTCACTGCGGGAATTGCGTACTGCGCAAAATAATTCTCTTCTTTTACTGGCGTATCCACAAACACACCTGTTTCCTGATGCGCTCCGTTTGTATCGAGAAAGGCTCTTGCGATATCCACAACCTTCTTACCGCGCCACATCAGAACCAGTCTTGGCTCTTTTGTAACTGTCGCAACCTTGACTGCCTCCAAATTCTCCTCTGCCGCATACGCAAGAAAAGCGTCCGCATCTTTCGGGTCCACCACGACTGCCATTCGCTCCTGTGACTCCGAAATCGCAAGCTCCGTACCGTCCAGTCCCGCATATTTTTTCGGCACTTTATCCATATCAACGATCAGACCGTCCGCAAGCTCTCCAATCGCAACGGAAACACCGCCTGCACCAAAATCGTTACATTTCTTAATCAGCTTGCTGACCTCGGGACGGCGAAACAGTCTTTGCAGTTTACGCTCCGTCGGCGCGTTTCCCTTCTGCACCTCCGCACCGCAAGTTTCGAGTGATGCTGTTGTGTGCACCTTTGACGAACCTGTAGCGCCGCCGCAGCCGTCACGCCCTGTACGTCCGCCAAGCAAAATGATAATATCGTCCGGATCGGATGTTTCGCGAATCACGCTCGCTCTCGGAGCTGCTGCCATAACTGCACCGATTTCCATTCGTTTTGCCACATAATTCGGATGATAAACCTCTTTTACATAGCCCGTAGCAAGCCCAATCTGATTTCCGTAAGAAGAATATCCGCTTGCCGCACCCCGCACCAACTTTTTCTGCGAGAGTTTGCCTTTCATGGTTTGGGCAACAGGCGCTGTCGGGTCCGCCGCACCTGTGATTCGCATCGCCTGATAAACGTATGTTCTGCCAGACAACGGGTCACGGATTGCACCGCCAAGACAGGTCGCTGCCCCACCGAACGGCTCAATTTCCGTAGGATGGTTATGTGTTTCATTTTTGAAATTCACAAGCCATTCCTCCGTAATAACGCCCTTTCCATCTTCTTTATCAATCTCTACAGGCACGACAATCGAACAAGCATTAATCTCGTCCGACTTCTCCATGTCCTCCAGCTTTCCGTCCTTTTTAAGCTTTCGCATCGCCATAAGCGCCAAGTCCATCAGGCAGACATATTTATCTTTTCTGCCCGCAAAAATCTCCTCGCGCGTTGCAAGATACTGCTCATATGTAGTCTTAATCGGCTTCGTGTAATACCCATCCGCAAACGTAATATCCTTTAACTCGGTAGAAAACGTCGTGTGACGGCAATGATCCGACCAATACGTATCAAGCACTCGGATTTCCGTAACAGTTGGATCCCTGTGCTCCTCATTTTTATAATAATTCTGAATATGGAGGAAATCTTTGAACGTCATCGCAAGCCCTAAGGAATCATAGAGCCCCTTCAATTTGTCCTCCGCCATATCTGCAAATCCGTCAAAACTTGCCACATCGGCAGGCTCGTCAAACACGGCAACAAGCGTCTGCGGTTTTACCATATCCGTTTCTCTTGAATCCACGGGATTGATGCAGTAACTCTTAATGTGTTCAAATTCACTGTCGGAAACGGTTCCTATTAAAACGTAAGTCGTCGCAGTTTTGATAATCGGCTGCTCATCTTCCTTTAAAAACTGCACACACTGCACTGCCGAGTCCGCTCTCTGGTCAAACTGTCCGGGCAGATACTCTACAGAAAAGCATCTCGCATTTGCCGGCATCTCAATCGTTTCCAAATACAAATCGTCAACAGGCGGCTCCGAAAATACACTTTTACACGCCTTCTCAAAAATATCCTCCGAAATATTTTCCACATCATAACGGATAAATATTCTGACCTTTTGAAGCCCTTTGATGCCCAAATATCCTTTTAACTCTTCCTCAAGCTCCCTTGCCTTGACAGCAAAAGCATCTTTCTTTTCCACATAAATACGCCTAACATTTCCCATTGCATGAGCCCTCCGTGTTTTTTATCGATCCATTGTTACCAATACTATTAATTATAGCGTATTCGACGTATTTTTCAACTGTATTTTTAGGATACGCGCCCGGCTTGTTTCCGCTTATTTTCATGCGCTGCCTTTAAAATAGGGCTAAGCGGCTTATAAAGCACAAACGTTAGAATTGACACACTCGAGCCCTTTAGGAGGTTTAACGGCGCAACGCAGAATGCCACAAACGTAAACACATTCGTTACATTTCCATTCAACTCTGTTCCCATAGCGATAATCTCATCAAGCGGCATTTTAAACATTACCGCAAATGTCGGCAGCAAATACACAGCATTGAACAGCGTACCGAAAACAGTCATAACCGCCGTACCTGTGATACATGCAATCACTGCCGTTATCTTTTTCTTTTTGATATGATAAATGATCGTTGCCGGCAAAATCATCGAACAGCCGACACAGAAGTTTGCAAGCTCTCCCACAAATGCCGTGGAGGTCGGCTTGAAAAACAACTTAATTACAATCTTTAGAAACTCCGTCAACACACCCGCCACAGGACCAAACGCAAATCCGCACAAAAGCACGGGCAGTTCGCTCGCATCAATTCCGTAAAACGGCGGCGCAAACGGAACCGGAAACTCAATTGTCATCAGCACACCCGCAATCGCCGAGAACATTCCGATCATCGCAGTCTTTCTGGTTGTGAGAATTTTTCCCGCGATATTGTTTTTCTTTGCGATTAACTTTTCCGCGGCAACTGCCACAAGGACAAGCACTGCCACAAGCGCGATAAATTCCAGTACAAAAGTTACATTTTCCATGATGTTGGTGATAAATCGGTTCATTTTTTAATCTCCTTTTTTCTCAATTAATTTTGATGCTAGGAAATTCTTCTTGAAATAAGCTGTTTTGGTATTTTCCGCGTCTGTGCGCATAAAAAACCCCGAATACTGAATATATTCGGGGTTTTGATACATCTCTACAAAATTATTTGCATATTGCAAAAATATCGCTCAAAAAATACCGTTCTTCTCTCATCCAGACTATACTGTCGGTTATGGAATTACACCATATCAGCTGCCAAAAGCAGGTCGCGGACTTTACCGCCGGTAGGGAATTTCACCCTGCCCCGAAGAATTTTCTATTTCGTTTACGTGAATTACTATATCATGAAAAAGCTTGAAAATCAAGGGTTTCTAGGTATTTTTTAAATTCATGACATTGGATTATTTGTCCTATATCACACGTAAATCTACATATTTTCACATAAATTCACGGCAAAATGGTGTAAATTTTGGTGTAAACTCTTCCGACTGCTGATTCAGCTGTTTAAGCCTGTTTAGCTCACGTTTCACCCTCTCCATATCGACATGATTATACACTCTCATGGTGGTTTTTATATCAGTCTGTCCCATAAGATATTGCAGTACCTTAATGTCGCATCCTGATTCTGCAAAACGGCAGCAGGCAGTATGCCTTAAAATATGCGGGCTTAAATCCGGCAATTTTACATTCCTTCCATCATTCATGCTTACAATCGTCCGCATCATACGCCTTACACTGTTATGATTCATACATCTTCCTGTAATATGGGAAACAAATACAAAATCTTTGTATCCATCGACATTGAAATCAGGATTTTTCTTTGTGCTCAGCCACACTTTTTTCTGTTCCATAAACAACTGATATACTTCATCAGTCATTGGAATTACTCTTCTGCCTGCACTTGTTTTTGTATCAGTTGAATACAACTTCACTACACCATCCATTACCCGATACTGTATTTGATGATTAATGCTGATTTCACGGCTGTCTAAAGACACATCATTCCATGTCAATCCAATTGCCTCACTGATACGCATTCCCGTTTTCAGTATAATTGCATACATTGGATAATAGCGTTTCATCCTCGGACGCATTGCAATTCTTGTCAGAAATTCTTCTTCCTCCTCAAAGGTTAGTGCATACTTTTTTTCAGGATTATCTATGTAGTCCTTTGTACACCCGTCTGCCGGATTTTTGGAAATCACATCATCATCACAGGCAAGCTGGAGTGATGGACGTATGATTTTATGAATTATCTTGATTGTGCCTATGCTTAATCCCTGTTCGATCAGTGAATTATAAAAAAGCAATATGTCTGATTTTCTGATATCCGTTACCTTTGTCTTTCCTATGCGGTTTTCTTTGATTACATGGTTGAAGTAATACTTATAATTCTCTTTTGTGGAATTGGCAAGCTTTACTTTTGTTCTCAGATATCTTTCAATCTGTTCATTCAATGTATCTGCTTTCCGGCATACGCCTAACACCATATCCCTGTTTATGTCTTCCTCCAGTTCCCTTAGTTCATTCAAGGTACGGGCATATACGCATTCTCTTTCACCATCATTGTTTACCCATCGGTACATATATGTATTGTCTTTTCTCTGTGACTCTCCTTTCCTTAATACTTTGCCGCTTTTGTCCTTCCTTTTATCTGCCATATGCATTGCTCCTTTCAAACAAAAAGAGCCTTAATATGATTTTCAATTTTACCACATTAAGCCCCTGTTTACCATTTATATTTATATTGAAAAGCATTTTTCAATGTACTCATCAAATTTCTTTCGCTTTATCAGTCTCTTATTCCCCACCCACAATACAAACGGACAGTTATCGCCGTTTGACATTTCTCGGATCTTGTTTATTCCTATTCCCGTATATGCCGCAGTTTCTTCTATTGTTAAATTTGACTTTTCCCAAATTGGAACTTCTTTTATCGTGTTGCTCAATA